>CAYLSS010000586.1:0-3952 GCA_964385765.1 uncultured Solibacteraceae bacterium | reverse complement strand
GGCGCAAGCGGACGGTCACGTCGCGGCGGAAGACCGCGCTGAGCATGGTCTTCATGAAGTAGACCAGGTGGCCGACGGAGACGTCCCGGTCAATCATCATGCCTTCCACCTGATCGAACGTATGCTCATGCGAGGCGTCGACTTCCTCGTTGCGGAAGACCCGTCCCGGGGCGATGATCCTGAGCGGCGGTCCGAGGCGTAGCATTCCGCGGACCTGCACCGGCGAAGTGTGGGTTCGGAGCAGGTTGCCGCCCTCGACCCAGAACGTATCCTGGGCGTCGCGCGCCGGATGGTCGGCGGGGATGTTCAACGCGTCGAAGTTATTGAACTCGGTCTCCACCTCGGGTCCGCTAAGCACGGCGAAGCCGAGGGAAAGGAAGAGATCCTCTATTTCCGATTGGATTTGCGTGATCGGGTGAAGGCTGCCCGGCCGTGGACCAGGCGCCGGTTCGGTCAGGTCGAGCCACTCGGACTCGAGCCGGGCGGCCAGCGAGCCCTCTTCGAATTCGCGCTTTCGCCGATCCAAGGACTCCTCGAGCGATTGCTTCACCGCGTTGAGCATCTTGCCAACCTGGGAGCGCTCGTCGGGGGCGAGCTTGCCCATGGTGCGGCCGATCTGGGAGATCTCACCTTTGCGGCCCAGGAACTGAACACGGATCTTCTCGAGCTGTTCGGCATCCTGGGCTCTGTCGATCAGGGCGCGAGCCTTATCGGCAATTGACTTGAGCATCTCTTCCGGCATCATTGGGCTCCGGCTGGCATGAAGAGGGACGTTTCGCCGGCCAACTCGTACGCCAGATGATTGACATAGAAGAGGACGGCGGGCTCGGGGTGCTTCTCCCGAAACTGGTCGTAGGCTCTCTCCTGCCAATCCCCGGTGAGGATCTCGCTCGCATCGAGGTCCTTTTCGAAGAAGCCGTCCTGGTGGGGGACTCCGAGAAAGTCCAGGATCTCGATCAGCATATCGAAGTTGCTGACTAGGACCGCCTGAGCAAGGTCTGCCGCCAGGTCCTCGTCGCCCGAGCCGATCCGGCCCCAGAATTGCAGAGCAGCTCTTCTGAGCCCTTGAACGTTGAGCTTGGGCACGCGGGCACGCGTTTTCAACGACTCGTATAGCTGGTAGGTCTTCAACCGACTGATGGAGACGGTGCGGATCAACTCGTAGAAGCGATCCTCCCCCAGCGACTGGAAGATCTCGGTTAGTTCCATACGCGGAATCAGCCGCCGGACGCACATGGCGGCGCATCGATAAGCCTCAGGTTAGCATACGGGTGGCGGGCCTCGGGGCGGGTTTGCGGGAAGACCGGATCAAGCAGACTGGGTCGCACAAATAACTACAATTTGCAATTGTAGGAAGAGCGATATCGTGCGAGACTACAACTTAAGCTGTGTCCACGGGACAGTATGACACGTTCGCCCGCTGGGAGCTGGATGCATCCGCAGCGGAAGTCCACGAAGTTCTGCGAGACGCAGAAGTCCTGAGGCATGGCTGGCCTTACGTGGCGCTTCGCCTGCCGGCGGCCAACTCTCAGAGGATGTCCCGGGGGGGCCTCAGCATACAGCCGCACCCCTGGCTCCGATACCGCCTCGAATTGGATGCGACCGTCGAGCAGGTCGAAAAAGGCCGCCGCCTGCTGCTGTGGATGACCGGTCATCTCGAAGGGGTCTGCGATTGCCGGATGGTGGATTTGGGCGAGGGACTCGTGGTTTTGACCTTCGCCTGCCGTTTCGAGTTCCGGAGCGCCGCGCTGCGCTGGATGTGGTGGTTGTTCCGACCGGCGGTTGTCGCCGATCATCAGTGGATCATGCGCCAGGGGCGGGAATCGCTGCAACAGGAGATCGACCGCCGGCGGACCGCGCGGAAGCAGCCGCTCTGCTCGCCATCCGATCGCATGCCAGAATCCCACCCACTCGCCGAACGGATCTGAATCCGTTACTGCCTGATTTTCTTGTCCCCGAGCAAAGTCCGGGATGGGGTCCGCGATCAGGTAGAATAGAAAGCTTTGGTCAACTCCATGAAGAACGTAGTGATACTCGGCGCCCAGTGGGGCGATGAGGGGAAAGGGAAGATGGTCGACCTTTTCTCCGAGCAGTTCGATATTGTCGTGCGGTACCAGGGCGGCCACAACGCCGGTCATACCGTCTACATCGGGGAACAGAAATACATTCTGACGCTGATTCCGAGCGGCATCATGCGTGGGAAGCAGGCCGTGATCGGCAACGGGCTGGTAATCAATCCCGAGGAGATCATCCGGCAGATCGAGATGCTCGAGGGTCTGGGTGTCGACGTGGCCAATCACCTCGCGATCAGCAGCCGCGCGCATGTGATTTTCCCGTTTCACTGCATGATGGAAAAGATGTCGGAAGCCCGCAAGGGCCGGACCGCGATCGGAACGACGGCGCGCGGCATCGGTCCCTGTTACGAGGACAAAGTGGCCCGGCGGGGAATCCGGATGGCCGAGTTGGTCGATGAAGCGGCCCTTACGCGACTTTACGAAGAACTGGCCGCGGACAAGCTGACGCTCGCTCGCGCCTTCGATATCGATGACAATCTCGACTTCAAGCGCATCTTGGACGAGTATCTCGGTTATGGCCGGCGGCTGAAGCCGATGGTCTGCGACACGACGCATCTGCTCGGCAAGGCTCGGCTTGAAGGCAAGCGGATCATGTTCGAGGGGGCCCAGGGCACGATGCTCGACATCGACCATGGCACCTACCCGTTCGTGACCTCGTCAAACGCCACTGCTGGAGGTGTCAGCACGGGCGCGGGTTTCCCGCCGACCGCGATCGACGGCGTCGTTGGCGTGTCGAAAGCCTATATCACCCGGGTTGGAGCAGGTCCGTTTCCATCGGAGGCCGAA
This sequence comes from uncultured Solibacteraceae bacterium, assembly GCA_964385765.1. GTDB lineage: Bacteria > Acidobacteriota > Terriglobia > Bryobacterales > Bryobacteraceae > CAWELS01. The sequence goes on along the minus strand of CAYLSS010000586.1, from coordinate 1,091 downwards.
GTAAGCGACGCCGACCGGATCCGCGTCGCCGGCGGGGAGTTCGGCACCGTTACCGGCCGTCCACGCCGCTGCGGATGGTTCGACATCCCGCTGCTGCGATACACGGCGACCATCAACGGTTTCGACAGCCTCGCGATCACCAAGCTCGACGTCCTCGACCAGTTGGAGACGGTGAAGGTGTGCGTGGGCTACCGGCTGAACGGCGTCGAGATAGAGGGGATGCCGGCTACCAGTACCGCCATGGAAGCGATCGAGCCGGTGTACGAGGAGCTGCCGGGCTGGAAGTCAAACACGACCTTGGTCCGCAGTCATGACGATTTGCCGCAGAACTCCAAGAATTACCTGCGCTTCCTCGAGGAAAGGACTGGAATCGAGGTGGGAGCGGTGAGCGTTGGTCCAGAACGAAACCAGACAGTGCTGTTGCGCGGTTCCCGGCTCGAGGAGCTGATGGGCGGCTTCGACGGGTAAGGCCGCATGCCGCGTGACCGGCGCGCGCGGCTCCGCCGATTGACCACGCCGGTTTCTACCGCGACTGCTGCTTCAAGGGACCAAAGCTTCACGCAGCTTCTCCGGGCCAATTCCCCGGTTTCAATCAAACATCTGGAAATTGTAGGTCAGTATGAAGTAGACTCCCGCTCCCACGAAGACACTTGCCGTGATCCGGCTGGCCCAGATCTCAATTGCTCTCAGCCTCGCAAACGCCCTCTGCGCCACGGAGACACTCGCGGTCGTGAGCAAGGCAATGCCAAGAACGGGCGCTGCGGTGCCGATGCCGTAGAGCGCCGGAATCCAGAGTGGCGACTCGCGTTCCACTGCCAACGGCAGGAGGCTGCCGAAGTACAGGGCCGCCGATACCGGGCAGAATGTGAGCGCGAAGATTGCCCCGAGCGCCAGGGCCCCGAAAATCCCTCGGGTCGCGGCGTGTTGACCCATGCGCTGCGCCAGTCCTCCCCCGCTGAAGAAGGGAATGCGGATCACGCCGAATAACAACAAGCCAACAACAAGCAACAGGGGCCCCAGGGTCCGGTTCCCGTAATGCTCGAGAAAGAATGCCACGTCGGGGATCGCGAGCAGGCTGGCGATAATTAGCC
>CAYLSS010000585.1:3033-3955 GCA_964385765.1 uncultured Solibacteraceae bacterium | reverse complement strand
CGTTTCACCATGCCGTCGAGGAGTTGCCGTCGGGGAATCTGCTGGTGCTCGGCGGCGAGGTCCGCGAGATCGATCACTACTACAGTAGTGAAACCGATCCGAACGCCCCCCGCGAGACCCAAAAAGTCATGGGCGACGAAATCCTCGAGTTCACCCGCGATGGCCGGGTTGTCTGGCGCTGGAATGCGTTCGACTACTTACCGATCGAGCGCCTGGGATACCTGACCTTCAACGAGTACTGGATCATTCGCGGCTTTCCCGACACGTGGGATTGGACCCACTGCAACGGCCTTCACTACAACGAGTCAGACGATGCCATCCTCTTCAACTCACGCCAGCAGAGCGCGGTGATCCAGATTCAACGTCCCGGCGGCGATATCGGCTGGATCCTCGCTCAGGAAGACGGCTGGCCCGAATCATTGCAGGCGAAGCTGCTGCGTCCCGACGGTGCGATGGACTGGCCATGGCACCAGCATGCGCCTACGATCACGCCGCACGGCACGCTGCTGCTCTTCAACAACGGCATCAATCAGGCCCGTCCGTTCGACCCGCCGGTCGAGTTCAGCGAGACCTATAGCCGGGCTGTGGAGTATGCGTTCGATCCAGCGGCGAAGACCGTGCGGACGGTATGGACTTCCGATACGGAAGAAACAGCCAAGGTCGCCACTTTCGCCATGGGTGACACCACCCGTCTCCCCGAGACCGGCAATATCTTCATCTGCTATGGCGGCTCGACCCTCCGGGGAGGCCGCCGGCCGTGGCCGCTGGTTCGGGAGGTGACCCACACGGATCCCCCGGAAGTGCTGTTTGAAGTCGCATTCGCAGAGAAGAGCGGTCGCCCCGGCGTCCGATGGCTGCTCTTTGGCGGCGAAAGAGTGGACTTCCTGTCTCTGAGGTCAGAAACGCCTGCCGCGCTTGAATA
>CAYLSS010000585.1:1445-3023 GCA_964385765.1 uncultured Solibacteraceae bacterium | reverse complement strand
ACTGACGCGGTCGGCCAAAGAACGTGGTGACCGAATCCGCCGGAGCATTGTAGACCTGCGCGCTCGCATCATTCCCGGGCTCTCTGGGCATGATCTTACCGCGGCCCACCGCTGCGATGAAGTCTCCCGACGGAATACGCCGGTCCTCGGAAGTCTCCCTGACATACAAATAGACCCAACATCGTACCGCCCGGCCTGGCTCGAGAGTCGCGGTCCGGCGAAGGCGACGGTAGGCCGGACCCTCATAGCGGTCCAGTTCGGCCAGCAGCGGGGTGGAGGGGTTCGGCAAAGCGAAGACATCCCCGTGGACAATCTCGCCGGCGCTGGGCGCCCCATCCGTCATCCCCGGATAGTGCGCCACCCAATAAAGCCGGCCGGGCATGGTGGCTCTTCCAAGCCACCGTCCGTTCGCATCGAGCTTCGAAGACCAGCGATTGCCGGCGCCCCGCCGCAGTGTTCCGTAGACGAAGACATGATCCGTCACCTCCAGCTTCTCCGCCTGGTATTCCATTCCTGCTAATGAGGTTCATCTAAACACAGGCCGGGCGGAGCAGTCCATTTTCGGATGGATGCGAGTTGAAGTCAGCCCGCCCAGCCACCCATGGTAGACTGCTGTGATCCCTTTGCTGGTTTGCCGGAACCATGAGCCGTAAAACGTCGGCGTCATCAATTACTCACAGGCCGGACGCCCAGAGCATTGAGCGGCCGCGATCGGCCGGCGTCCATCGTTCGGGACGCTACAACTGGATTGTTCGACAAGAAGTGCGGCAAGCGCTGCTGATGACGCCGCTCCGGTGGGCTGCGCGGCTTTTGCCCGGTGGCGTGCTGCGGCGGCTGTTCGATCTCGCCATCCCGGTATACCGATTTCTGGCGATACGGCGCCGAACGCCGATGAACGAGCATCTGCGGACAGCGTTCGGTCAGGATGCCACACCCGAGCTCGCCAAGCGGGTCGCCCGCCGCTTCTATACGAACGCCGCGCGCCACTGGCTCGACAACGTAATGGTGGAGAGCAACCCGCGATACGTTCTTCACGGCCGCGTGCATGGCCGAAATCACCTCGATGACGCCATTGGCTCCGGCAAAGGGGTCCTGATCATCGGAGCTCATTGCTTCGCCGACCGTGCCGCCAAGCTCTTTCTCGCGAAAGAAGGATATGCCATGCTCTCCGTTCGCGGGTCCGCCGGCCGGCCCAGGAAGGCGAACAATCCCATCGTCCGGATGCTCCTCAAAAGGCATACCGAATTCCTGCACCGAGTCATCCAAGACGAGATCTCGATCTTCGATCCGGAATGTACACTGGTCATCGCCCGCCGCCTTCGCCAGGGACGTCTGGTCAGCCTCTACGTCGATGCCGGCTCGGTCGGCAAGACGATCTCGCTGCACTTCCTCGGCGGCTGGCGGCGCTTCCCTCTCGGGATGATGGACGTCGTCCGGATCACCGGCTGCGCCGTGGTACCCATGTTCTGCCGGGGAGACTCGCGGCATCTTGATATCACCTTTCGCCCTGCTATCGAGTTCAATTGGAGCGTCCCGCCGCGCGAGGCCGGTCTTGACACAGGCCCGCGCGCCGCATAG
>CAYLSS010000585.1:0-1435 GCA_964385765.1 uncultured Solibacteraceae bacterium | reverse complement strand
GGTTGTCGAAGACGACATTCGGTCGAATCCGGATCATTGGTGCCTTTGGCCCCTGCCGAACGCCATTGCCGACAGGCCCCTTGAAGACCCGGAGCGCGGGATCTGAGTGCTCGCGAATTGCCTCTTGCTCGCGAAGCGCTGATCCGTATAATGGAGGATCGCTTCGAACCAACTAGGCGCTTCTATGACCATGCATGCTGTATCCAAGCAGGAGGCCGCCGCTCGGATTCGGGCGGTGTTCGTTGAATCGCTGGGTCTCAATGTAGCCGCCAGCGAACTTGCCGGCGTCGAGAAGCTCGACGAAATCGCTGGAGTGGATTCGCTGGCGGCACTGGAGTTCGTGGCCGCTCTGGAGAAGGAATTCGGCTTCGAGTTGGAGCCGGAACGGCTGACCCTCGCCTTCCTGACCGATTTGCCGGCCCTGACTGAATACCTGTCGCACCGGAGCGAGTCGATACAGAGGAGCCGGGAAACCAATGGGTGAACCCGAGCGGAGAGCCCTCTCGATGGGGGCGGCCTTTCGCGATGTCGTTGAACGGCATCCCGACGCCCCGGCGGTGGTGGACGGGCAGCATCGGTTCACCTATCGAGAGCTCGACCACAGGAAGGCCGCATTTGGTCGAACGCTCGCCTCGAAGGGCCGGCTCCGTTCCGGCGAGATCGTGGCCGTTTGCCTCCCGAACTGCTGGCAGTTCGTGGCCTGCTTTCTGGCGGTGGCCGAGCGCGGCGCAATCCTGCTTCCACTGAACCCTCACTTGAGAGAGGCCGAACTGCGATGGTTTGTGGAACGCCTGCCCATCGCTGTCGTGGTGACCGACAAGGCTTCCGCACCGGTATGGGGCGATGTCTGGAGTCAAGGCGACGCCATCGTGGTCGACGACCCGGCTATAGAAGATGCTCCGCGCGCCGACGCTCGTCGCAGTCGGGCGCCTGAGCTAACGCCTGACCTCGCAGACCGGGCGGCGGTTTTCCAGCACACATCCGGCTCCACCGGCATACCGAAACTGGTTCCCCAGACTCACCGCAAACTGCTTAACAACGCCCTTGCGTTTTCCTCCTTTCTGGGTATCCGGCCGGGCAGCCGCTTTCTGGGGGCGCTGCCGCTGTATCATGCGCACGGCTTTGACAACTGTCTCGTCCAGAGCTTGATGACCGGCTCGACTCTCGTGCTGCTGAACGGATTTCTGCCACACGTCGCGGCCCGGACAATCCAGGAGGAGAAGGTGGACATCCTGCTCGTATCGCCGGTCATGGTCCGCATGCTGGCCGCCAAGGACCTGCCTCGAGAGACGTTCTCTTCGGTCCGACACTGCATCACGGGCGGAGCTCCCCTTCCCCGGGAGATGTTCGAAGAGTGGCGTGATCGCTTCGGAATCGAGATCCGCAACTCCTATGGCGCCACCGAAACCGGCCACCTTGCCGTTCAAGTCGCGGC
>CAYLSS010000584.1:0-3957 GCA_964385765.1 uncultured Solibacteraceae bacterium | reverse complement strand
CTCGCCGAAAAGCAGCTTGCCTACTTCCGCCAGAACGAGGAGGCGGCACAAAAGCTCTTGTCAGTCGGCGAGTCCCCTGTGAATGAAGAGCTCGACGCCGTCGAACTCGCCACCTGGACAACGGTCGCCAGCACGATCCTGAACCTGGACGAGGTTATTTCGAAAGAGTGATCGCGTCCGAGTGCGGGAGGCTCCATCCGCTTGCCCGGCGCCCCGAGGAACGTGTTCAAGAATTGACGCGTCCAACCGATTAGAGGAACGAGTGGGCGGATGTGGACGCCCACCCACCCATGCATGCATGCGTTGTGCGAGCATCTTTGTCGTGTTGTTCTTGGTGAGCGTCCCGCTCGCGACGCCGGTGTTCGCGTCTTTGGGTATCGATTCCCCCACACCTCCAGAAGAGTTCAGAGCCGTCTACATCACCTACTGGTCCGCGGCCACGCCATCCCGCGTCAACAGCGTTGTCGAACTGGCTCGTGAAGGGCTCATCAACAGCGTTGTCATAGACCTCAAGGATGTGACCGGCCGCGTAGCCTTCGACACTCGTGTTGCTTTCGCCGAAGAGATTGGCGCCCGGCGGGCGCTCATTCGCAACGTCGACGCTTTGGTCGCCAGGCTTCAAGCGGAAGGGCTCTATGTAATCGCACGGATTGTGGTCTTCACTGATCCGAAGCTCGCCGCGGCGCGCCCGGAATGGGGTGTCCATAGCAGGGCGAGACTTGAGAGCGGCATGATTGGAGGACCGGGCGTGGCAACACTATGGCGCGACCGTCGGAACCTGGCGTGGCTGGACCCCGCCTCTGCTGAAGTCTGGGACTACAACATCGCGATCGCCCGCGATGCAGCGTCACGCGGCTTCGACGAAATCAACTTCGACTACATACGGTTCCCCACCGACGGCGACTTGAGTGACATGTATTTCCCCGTGTGGGGCGAAGCTGAGCCACGGCGTCAGACCATCCGGTCATTCTTCCGGTATCTGAGGCAGCAGATGGGGACAAGCGTGATCTCAGCGGATCTGTTCGGGCTGGCAACGGTGAACAGGGACGATCTCGGGATCGGACAGGTGATCGAAGACGCCCTGCCCTACTTCGACTTCATCTGTCCAATGGTCTATCCGTCGCACTTCGCCCCCGGATTCATCGGCAAGGCAAACCCTGCCGAGCATCCCTACGAGGTAGTGCGCTATTCGCTGAGAACAGCTCAGAGGCGTCTCGAAGTCATGGACGCGCTCCGGAAAGCGAGGATCCGTCCCTGGCTGCAAGATTTTGACCTGGGGGCCGAATACACAGTTGAAATGGTCCGGGACCAGATTCGGGCCGCCCGCGACGCTCTCGGGCCGGCATACACGGGCTTCATCTTGTGGAATCCCCGGAATGTGTACTCTCGCGAAGCGTTAGCCTGGGCGGCCGGACAGCTTGATCACGTACCGCGGCCGCTTCCCGCCGGCGACGATGCGAGCAGCGTGAAGTTGGAACCGTAAACGGCGGGCGCCGACCTTGGCACCGACTACGCCAATACCGGATCCGGACGCGACGGACGCCGGGGCGCGGTCCCTGGGAGGAGGATCATCGGCTGACGATGAAAGGACTCAGCACGTTCGATCAGCCGCATGCGGTGTTGACCAACCTGAACTACGAATCGCCGCGGTGGTCCGGCATGCCGAAGTGGACGCGAGCCGTGGTTGGAGGTTGGCAGGTCGGGGCGGTCGTGCTTTGGAACTCGGGCACACCGTTCACGGTCAGGTCAGGTTCCGACGGTCCAGGCTGGGGCAACGTGGATGGCGCATCGAGCGATACGGCGAACCTGATTGATCCGACCATCATCAGAACAACCGTCGATCACCCCGACACGTCGGCCGGCTCGCTGCCCAGGGAAGCCTTCGGGACGATCAGCCCGATAGAGCGCTACGGCAAGCTTGGCCGCAACACGTTCCGCAAGGACGGAGTCGCGCATGTGAACCTGGCAGTGTCACGGCAGTGGAGCCTTCCGAGCGACACGTCCCTGCTGTTTCGCGCCGAGTGTTGAACTTCACCAACCACCCGCAGTTCGCTGAACCCGGTGACCGGCTGTCCACGAAGAACTTCGGTCTTATCACGAATACGCTCAATGACGGGCGGACCTTCCGCTTCACCATGCAGTTCGGCTGGTAGAACCGGACGTCTGGCGAAGACCGTGTTTGTGATCCAGCCCGCCCAGGCCGGCGGACACCACCCCGATGGACCTCAGAAGAACGGCCCGTCCCGGTATTGCCCGCCTCGACAATCCGATTCGCACGCGAGCGATGACCGGCAGTCCGCGAGCGCTATATACTGAAGTACTGTTTACACGGCTATTTCCGGATTGGACGCCGTCCCGGCTGGGACTGGGGTGTCCGATTGGGCCGAAGTGGCCGGACTTGGGGCTACAGCCAAGTCGATTCGTGGAGGTGAAATGGACTTCAGCTTCTCTTTGAAACGACTGCTCAATGCAGCCGGAGTCGTTGTTCTCTCGTGCGCCGCCCTGCAAGCGGCGGACGACTTTGTTTCCCTGATGCCCGAAAACGATGTGCGGGAGCATTGGGACGTTGTCGGGACGCCGCCGGAAACATGGGAAGTCAAAGATGGCGTCATCGAGTGCAAGGGTGAACCGCGCGGGTTCCTGCGCAGCAAGAAGAGGTACGAGAACTTTGTCCTGCGCGCGGAATGGCGCTTCAAGGCAGAGGGCTGGGAAGGGGCTCCGGAGAAGTGGCCGAATGCCGGCTTCTTCATCTTCGCGAGCAAGGAAGTGCGAGAGAAGTATCCGCACTGGCCCAAGCAATTCGTCGAACTCCAGGGACACTACGGTGAGGCCGGCAGTGTCTTCGGCAACGGTATTAAAGGAGCCAAGCGAGGCCCGATCGTGAAAGACCGGATTCCCTTCGGTGAATGGGACCGCTATGAAGTCACGGTTGAGGATGGCGGTGTACGGGTCATCATGAATGGAAAGCTGGTAAACGAGGGCTGGGGCGCCGAGCCGGCCGAGGGCTATCTCTGCCTGCAGTCGGAAGGCTGGCCCGTCTTCTATCGCAATGTGGAAATCAAAGAGCTGCCGGATTGAAAGGGTGCATCGATGACCGACATGCCTGACCGAAGAAGCTTCCTCGCAGCCTCCGGCGCCGTGCTGGCGGGCTCTCAGCTTCAATCAGCCAACCAGGGGGAGATCCGCGCCGCTTTTATCGGCGTCGGAGTCCGGTGTGGAAATCTGTTGCGGCAAACGCTGGAGCAAAAGAGCGTGAAAGTGGCCGCCATCTGCGACATCGATCCGCAGGCACGCGATGAAGCGCTCAGCGCGGCCAGCCGCGACAATCCGCAGTCGATCACCGAATGGCGGCGGGCTCTCGACCTGAAAGACGTCGATGCGATCTTCATCGCCACGCCTTGCGACCTCCACGACCAAATGGCGGCCGCGGCGCTCGAAGCCGGCAAGTACGTCTATTGCGAAAAGCCGCTGGCGATCACGGCTGAGGGAGTGGGCCGGGTGTTACGCGCGGCGCGCCAGACAAAGACCTTTCTCCAGATAGGACAGCAGCTTCGCTACTATCCCACCATGCGAGAGGCGCTTCGGAAGATTCACGAAGATCAGATCCTTGGCCGATCCTACATCATCAAGGCGCAGCGGCACGGCGGAAAGCGCCGGCCTTCCGGAACGAAGCGCGAAGCCAGGCCGCGGCAGGAAAAACGCAGGGAGTGGTATGCCGACGTGGAGCATTCAGGAGACCTGATCGTCGAGAATGCGGTCCATAACATCGACGCCTGCAATTGGCTGGCGGACAGCCGGCCGGTGAGCGCTTACGGGCACGGAAAGAAGTACTTCCCCGAGCCGATCCCTCCCGGTGCCGTCATGATGGACGGTTTCAGTGTGGAGTACATCTACGAAAACGACATGCACTGCGACTACAGCCAGATCACTTTCCATCCGAGGACACTGAAGGCGCTA
>CAYLSS010000583.1:0-3961 GCA_964385765.1 uncultured Solibacteraceae bacterium | reverse complement strand
TCGTTCCCCGGCACGTTTTGGGAGGTGCCCCGTTCGTTCCGCCGAGTGACAAGCTGACCCTTGCCCACGTCGGCATGGGGACGCAGAGCTTCCGCGAGTTGCCTGCCCTGCTCGAAAACCCCAGGATCCAGATCGTGACCGTCTGCGACCCCAACGCCGACAGCAATGACTACATCGAGTGGGGCAAGGGCCAGATCGCGAAAGGGATTCGATCCATCATAGGCAAGCCCAACTGGAGGATCAACCAGAGTGGCTGTCCCGGGGGCAGGGAAGTGGGCCGCGAAGTCATCAACACTTACTACTCCAACAATCGTGGAACGGAGAACTTCCGATCCGTTTCGACCTACGCCGATTTCCGGGAGATGCTCGAGAAAGAGACGGACATCGACGCCGTTAAGGTCATGACGCCCGACCACCTCCATGCCACCATCGCAATGGCCGCGATGAAGAAGGGCATTCATGTCGTGATGCACAAGCCGGTCGCCAATCGGCTGCACGAGGCTCGCCTCACCATCAAAACCCAGCGCCAGACAAAGACCGAGTCCCACCTGCTCGCCTACGGCAGTGGTGTCGCCAACGCCGAGATCGCAAAAAGGGTCAAGGAAGGAGCAATCGGAAACCTGCGTGAGATTCACAACTGGTCGAACCGTCCCGTTTGGCCGCAGTATTCCGAGATCCCGACTGACCATCCGCCCGTCCCCGACAGCCTGGACTGGGACTTGTGGCTCGGCCCCGCGCTTTACCGGCCCTTTCACCCCCACTACACCCACACGGTCTTCCGCGGCTGGTACGACTTCGGCGGCGGATCGATGGCGGATATGGGCATCTACAGCCTCTGGCCCGTCTTCACCACCCTCGGCGCCGGCGCCGCCAAAAGCGCCGAGGCCTGGGCGACGCACCACTGCACCATCGTTGACAATGTGAGCCGCACGGTCAAAAACGACTTCTCTTACCCGCTCGCCTGCCGGCTCCACTTCGAGTTTGCTCCACAGGGCGGTCTGCCCGCTTTCGAGTTGTTCTGGTACGACGGCGGCATGAAACCGCGCCTCCCGAAGCGACTTCTCGCGGCCGGCATCGAGATCCAGCGCGAGGGAATCCTCCTCGTCGGCGACAACGGCATGATCTACGCTGATTTCCGAGGCGCCGATCCGATCCTGTTCAGCAAGAGTGGGAAACAGCCGCTCTGGGATCCGCAGAACCCGCCCTACCAGCGCCCCGACAGCCTCGCTCTGTGGCTGGACGCCTTTCAGGGCGGCAAGCCGTCGCCCGGCAGCTTCCTGAACGCCGCCGCGATCTCCGACACGGTCAACCTCGGCACCGTCGCCCTCCGCGCCGGCCATAAGGTCGAGTTCGATAGCCAGAAGATGACCATCACCAATGACCCGGACGCCAACAGGTATCTGAAGCGCGAATACCGCCCGGGCTGGGAACTCTGAGTCGCCCGGCTGGCTGGCATTGACCCGCCGGCGCCCGCTAGAACTGGAGCGTCATGCCGGCATTGAACTGTCGCATCTGCAGCGGACCGTAGACGTAATTCGAGTCTTTGAGCGGGCCCTGGTCGATGTCCGGTTGCACATCGTCGAGGATATTACGGGCGGCAAAGTAGAGCCGCAGGCTGCGGCGGTCACCGCTCAGCGAAAAGTCTCGCCCCACCACCGCGTTCCACACGACAAAGCGCTTGGTGGTCTCCAGGCGGTCCTCCGAAATGAAGCCGGCGTAATGCGGCGCAAGCATGGAACCGGTTAACTCCGTGGATTGCAGCAGCTCGATCTCCCACGGAAGCTCGGTGATCAACTCCGCAAAGCCGTAGCGATTGGGCGTTCGGAAGAAACGGTAGCTGTTGAACTGATCTTCCGGCTCGTTGAATCGCGCCACCTGGAACGTGGCGCCGCCCCGGAGCGCCGCGCGCGCATGAAGCTGGATCTGCGCGTTCAGATCCACGCCCCGGACATAGGCCCCCGCTCCATTCACACGGATCAATTTCCGGAACTCCTCCACGACGGCTTCCTCGTACTGGAAATTGTGACGCAACTCGGTCCAGAAGAAGCTGGCGCCGGCCTCAAACTCGCGGCCGCCAACCCGTCCGGCGTAGTCGAGAGCAGCGTTGAAACTAACCGAGCGCTCTTCCCGCAAGCCGGGCCCCCGCTCGGAGATGAAAGCCTCGCCGCCGGCCGCTGCCAGATGCAGGTCTTCGTCGAAAACAGTGGGCGGCCTGAAACCGGTGGATACCCCCGCTCGCAGGTTCAGATTCTGCGTCAGGCCGATCCGGATGTTGCCCCGCGGGCTCCAAACCCAGTCGTCGACGACGTTGCTCTTGTCGGCGCGGAGTCCCCCCACCACCACCACGCGCGGCGAGATCCGGAATTCGTCCTGGAAGTAGAGGCCGGTGTTCACAAAAAGGTCCGAAAAATCTCGGCCATACGACGGGATGCGATCGGCCACGAACTCGCGCCAGTATTGAAAGCCCCCCATCAGCGTGTGGCGGCCGGCCTGGTGTCCTAACTGAACATCATTGGTCCAGAGCGGGTTGCGGGTGTTTCCGTAGGCGTTCGGATCGAACTGCACGCCATAGTAGCTGTCGCGCCCCACGTAGGTCAGGCTGGTGTTCACCGCGTAGAAGGTGGCCGGCGTCACCGTGTGATTCCAGCGCAGGAAGCTCGTGCTGCGGAAGGTATCGAGCTGCTCGGTGATGTAGGTCTGCTCCGGCGGCAGGTGGAAGCGCATGTCGCCGCCCCGCCGGAACTCCTCAAATGCGCTGCCGCCGAAGGCCAGACGGGCGTTCCCGCCCAGCACGTGGCGGAAGAGGCTGGCGCCCCCGGACTGGAGCCGCCGCCGCGGCAGGTCACTGAAGTAGTCGTCGTGACGATCAATCTGGGTGCGATGTATGCCCCGATAGTAGAAGTCGCCGGTGAATCCTCCCGGCAATGAACGAACCTGCGACGCCGCGCCAATCTGCTGGTCCGGCCGCCCCTTGTGCCAGCCCGCCGTCGCGTCAATCTTGAAGAAGGTCTCGCGCGGCTCCCGGCGAACGAGGTTGATCACGCCGGCGATCGCATTCGGCCCGTACAGCGATGAATTGCCTCCCTTAACAACCTCGATTCGTTCGAGAAACTCCGCCGGGATCTGCTCCAGTCCGTAAACCATCGCCAGACCGCTCATTGTCGGCAATCCATCCTCGAGCACCTGCGTGTACGGCCCCTGCAGACCGTTCAGCCGCACCGCCGTAAAACCGCAGTTGCCGCAGTTGGTCTCCACCCGGAGCCCGGGCACGTTGGCCGTCAACGCTTCCGACACCGTGCGTTTCACCTGGGCGTCCAACAGGCCTTCGGTGATCAGCTCCGTCCGGACAGGCGCATCCATCACCGTATGCGCCGTACCGGTGCCCGTCACTACTATGCTCTCGGTGACAACCTCCTTCGATTCCAGAACCACTTCGACCGCTACCGCCTCGCCCGCCGGTAATTGAACGCTGTCCTGCCGGGTCGGATAAAAGCCCTCCGCCCGGAATTCCAGTGTGACGCTCCCAGGTGCCAGATCACGAAATTCGAAGATGCCGCCGGCGTCGGTTTCAGTGGACTTGTTCAGTTGCACCACTTTGACCGTGGCTCCGGCGACCGCCGTGCCGGATCCATCGCTGACAGTCCCCACAAGCTGCGCCGCCGGACGTTCCGGCTCCCTCTCCAGACCTTCCGCCCTCACCACCGCCGCCGTCAGAACAGCGGCCGCCACCGGCAACACCAGCAATCTCCGTAGAGTGATTCTTCGTCCCAAAACTCATCCCTCCTCGTCTCGGATAATAACTATAGTTTACTCATCCACATTAACTGAGGCAAACGAAAAATCAGGAATTCGCCATCGTTGCCGGAACGCCCGCGACCGACGAGATGCGGGACACTGGATGTACCGCTGGCGTGCGGCGGGGGATATAGGAGAATCCAGATGATTTCACGGCGAGGGTTTC
>CAYLSS010000582.1:0-3968 GCA_964385765.1 uncultured Solibacteraceae bacterium | reverse complement strand
ACGCGAATCGACTCCTCGAACATGTTGAACGGCACGGTGCCGTTGCCTTTGCCCCAGACGCCGTGATGACCGGCGTTCCAGCCCTGGTCGGCGGTGAAAATGATCAGGGTATCGTCATGGCGTCCGGTCTGCTCGAGGTAGCGGACCACCCGGCCCACGTTGAAGTCGAGCCCCGTCACCAGAGCGGAATAGGCCTGCTTGGCGTCGCGGCTACCATGCATGCGGCTGAGGCCCGGGTTTTGCCAGGGATGCCGCGGTTCATCGGGGAAACAGGAGAATCGGGATCCTTGGTACGGGTGCCGGTATTGCTCCGGCTGGTAGTTATATGGCGTGTGCGGCGCGTAGAAGGGGACAAAAAGCACGAATGGATCGCGTCCCACGCGGGCGAGGAAGTCGATGGCGCCGTCGCCGACGCGGTCGGTCTTGTAGCCTGTGGTCGGTCGGGGCCGGCCATTTCTGACGAAGACTGCATCGCGGTAGGTCCCGCCGCCGCCAGGCACGGTGTTCCACCAGGTGAATCCGGCCTGCGCGCGCGCATCGTGCCCCATGTGCCATTTCCCGCTCATCCCGAGTCGGTACCCGTGGCGAGCCAGCGCTTCGGACCATGTGGGCTGCCCCGAGAGCCACCGCCGCGACTTTTCGCCGTAGCTGTCCACCGGACGCAGCCAGTCTTGTACCCCGTGGTGCGATGGTAGCCGCCCGGTCATGTATGTCATCCGCGACGGCGAGCAGACCGGGGTGCACGCATACGAGTGAGTGAACGTGGCGCCGCCCTCGGCCAGCCGGTCAATGTGCGGGGTGTGGAGGTCTCCACAACCATAGGCGCCGGTGGCCCAGGCGCTGTGATCGTCGGTCATGAAGATGACCACGTTGGGACGGCGTCCGCCGCGGAGGATAGCAGGCGCGGCCAGGGCGCCGGAAAGCAGTTCGCGACGCGACAGCATGCTCCGCATTGTACGACGCAGGACGAATGGCGCGCTCCAGCAGATGTGAGTGCTGACCGGGGCGAACCGACCCTCTCCCAAAACGCCCTCGCGAAATCGCCAAATGCCTGTTACCCATCGCCCTGATGGCTGCCGGAGGGCGAAAAAAAGGCCCGGCACGACAGGGTGCCGGGCTCACCAGGGGTTGTGGGGTCAGAAACTGAACGCACTTGAGAATAGGCCGGAATCCGACGCACACCTCCCATGCGACCTTTTAGCGAGCATCGTCACACCCGCCAAGAGCGCAGGGAAGGCCACTCCTCCGGGACTGATCCGGCGGCACTAGCGTGCCTGTACGCTCAAGCTACTCCTATAGTCTAACCAGATCCCACTACAGGACCATCAAGCAACGGTGAAGATTGAGTGAAACCCCGAACATCCCATTTGTCATCGTTTTTTTATGTTATTGTAATATTATAGAAATGAAACGTTAACTTAATGGGTGTCCAGCACCCACCGCCAGGGAGTGTGGAAGGGTGGATCAGCCGCCCCGGGGTGGAGTCGGACGCCGAGGGAAGGTGGCGCTATGAAACTCTCGCTCGTTTTTGTTGCTTGCCTGTTGACCCCACTGCTCACGGCGGCGGAGCCTTGTCTGTGCACGTCGGCGCAACTCACCGAAGAGTCGTACACGTGGGATTTCTCCGCCGAGGCCGCATCGCGAATCGTCCAGTTGCAGGCCGACGTCGGCCGTGTGCAGGATGGCGTGGATCTGCTGCTGTTTTACGCCCTTCGGCCAGGCGACATCAGCCGCCAGACGTATTTTGAGAACATCGACGAGGCTCTTCGGCGGACGGCAGCCATCGCTGATAATTCCTGCCGGCTTGCGATGGTCCGGAGGATGCTCGCCCCCGAGCAGCAGGAGATTGTGGACCGCCTGCGGCCGATCGTCGTGGCGCTGGTTGAGAGTGCGGGCGAGCTTCGCGAGCTCATCACGGAGGACAGACTGGCCCGCTACGAGCCTGAGTTCCGCGCCCGGCTGAACGAATTGTCAAATTGGGCCAGCCAACTCTCCGAGAGTCTCGGGATGGACGGCGAAACATACAAGTCCGCGAGCCGGCTCAGCTATCGCTGATCGTCTCGCCGCAGTCGCCACTCTCGCAGGAATGCGCGGCGACACGTTTGGCCAGGCCGGGATCCGCGGATACGCGGCAGAAGTAAGTCACATGGCGGCCCGGCGAACTCTGTTTCGAATAGACGCCGAGGCCTCCGCGTTCCATCGCCTGGATCAGCGGTTCGGGCCGAAAGGCGCTGGTGAGTTCGACAATCTCGCCGGCGCGGAGCGAAACCAACGATTCCTGAACCGCGCCGAGCGGATGCACGCCGCGTTCGAGCATGCTGTCCGCATCGATCCTCTTCCGAACCTGCTTCGGATTGAGCCATGCTGGAGCCTCGCCGGAGACGCCCCGAATGTCGGAAGATTCCTCGATCGGACCGAGGTCCTTCTGTCCGGTGGCGTCGCGCAGTTTCAACACCAGTTCGCGTACGGGCACTCCTCCGATCCTGGCGGCTTGCTCCAGCGTCGCCACCTTGGCGACCGTCCTTCGCAGAATTGGATTCTTGAGTTTGCTGAACGCAGGCGACCATTGGATGAGGACCTCCTCGATGCCGGGATATGCCTCGAGCAAAGCTCCGACTTTGGTTTGCGGTGTGATGGGCAGGCTCATTGCGTCTGACCTCCTGTTGCGGGTGCATCGTATTCGAGCAAGCGGCGCTCGCCTTCGAGTTTGCGGAGCTGTGTCAGATCCTGCGTGACCTCGAGGGTGCCCACGTACTCATTCTTTTCGTCGCGCACGGCGAAGTACCGAATGTGCACGAACCGGCCCTGGAAGTTGATCCAGAACTCGGCCACACTCTGGCGACCGGCCTTGAAATCGCCGACGATACGATCCACAACGGAAACGCTCTTCGGCGGATGGCAGTGTTGAACCTTGCGGCCGATGATGGCCCGGCTCCGGGCAAACACGCGGTCCGGCCCTTCGGAGAAAAATGCGACCCGATCATCGGCATCGACGAAGGTAAGGTCCACCGGCAGCGTGGCAAAGATGGTGGTTAGCTGCTCGAGCGTCAGGTTCCCGCTTGGCAATCGGACCGCTTCGTTCGAAGAAAGCTGCAAGCCGTCGCGGACAACGGACTCTGGAGGCCTGTATTCGTCACCCGGTTCGACAAGGCACCAGCCGTATTGCGGAGAGGCCAGCCAAATCTCGGCCCAATCCTCCTCCGTCAATGTATCGAAGCACATCGGAAGCAGGATATTCTCCTCTTTGTAGATCATCTCCTCGATGGCGGCGATGACGGTTTCGGCGACGCTGTCCGCCACCAACTTCCATTCGCCTGCGGTCGCGTCCTGCTGAGCGAGCGCGGCGCCCAGATCGTTGAGCAGCTCACGGATCTCGTCGTCCTTCCCCCACATCACCTTGGACGGACCGGTGATACCGTGCGCCTCCAGCCGCGAGAACAGGGTATTTTCCTTGCGCTCGTAGTGCTTTTCGATGTCCATTAAGTCGTTGAAAGCTTTGCGCCACTCGAGGATGGGCGTCTCCGCCTTTTCCGTGTCGGGAAGCTTGCGGATCTCCGCCATCGTCTGACGCATCTTGAAGATGACCCCTTGGATGGACTCGTTCTCGCGGCGGATGGTGTCCGCGGGATGTCCCGCCGGGACGGTGCGCGCCGGCGGCTGCACCAGCACCTCGCGGGTGACTTGAGAATGGAGGTCGCACATCGACTGCACCTCCTCGACCGGCATCCCCTCGGCCATAAGCTCCTGCTCCATGGCCACAATCTCGGAGTAATCGGTCTGTTTGACGATCTCCTCCAGCCGGTCTTTCACCGCCTCGGGAGCCTCCCCGCTGTGCAGCCGTTTGATAATCTCTTTCAGGGTGCGGACGCGATGCGCCCGGTTGTCAATAATCTCACTCATGGTCAATCTCCGATGGCCGTTCCCGGTGCAACTCCGGCACGACGGCCTGCTGCGTGACTTTATGCCCC
>CAYLSS010000581.1:0-3978 GCA_964385765.1 uncultured Solibacteraceae bacterium | reverse complement strand
TGTTGTTCTCTCAACAGGACTTCACTGGGAAATTTTGCGCCGGGAAGTAGCTAGGCTAGTGTTCTTACCACTTCGTCCTACCTTTGACGGTCCAACGTCAGGGCCACGCCGTTGGCGTTCGCGGGTGATGTCTTCAGCACCACCAGGTTCTAGGCTACGCAGATGTCGCGCAGGGACTCGGCAGTCACGATGGCCAGCGGCGGGCCGCACCATCTCCGGCCCCGTGCCGCTTCGGTTCCTCCGCTGTCCCGTCCGACGGCTTCATGCCCCGGTTGAGGCTCTCCAGCACCAGGCGGCCGACAATCTGGCCGGCCAGGCGAAACGGAGCGCCGGTGCGCGACTGCACTCCGGCCTGCCGGTGACCTGGGACGCCCGGCAGGAGCGCGTCACCGGCAACGAGACCGCCGCCCAAATGGTGCACAAGGAATACCGCAAGCTGTGGAGGCTGGCGTAGCGGGCGGTGGGAGCGATCCGGCGGAGGTCGCAAGCGCCGGGGCTGGCCGGCGGCTGGCGGACTTCGTCGGCCGGCCTACGGTAGAGCGCTAATCGCTTTCGGAATATCGATGAGTGTAACGGACCCCAAAAACTGGACACGAAGTTGGCCTTTTCTTAAGTGGTGGACGGCGTTAACAATGAAGGAGAAACAATGCCGGAATTCGTAAGAGCCACCCGCCCACTCTGAAGGCGAAGGTCGCCGTGGAAGCGATCAAGGGGGGCAGAGCCCGCCGCGCAGGCGGCCGTTGGCAGCCTCCGTGACGATCTTCTTCGAATCCGGGGTCGAGATCTGTGTGCTCGGGGCCAACTGCTTCCGGACATGGTTCGTCTGGCCGTCGGTCTGCTCCTGGCTCAGCTTCGCCCCCGGGTTGTCGTACCCGTGCTGCGCGATCTTGCAGTAACGCCCATGACTGAGCTTTACCATGTCAGGCGGAGGTATTCGAGATCGCGCGCGCTATCGTGTCCGAGGACACCGATAGCGCGCGGACCCTCGCCGCCGGGCGAGCGGCGATCAGCATTCTCCGCACCGGTTTGGCCAGTGGGCGCCTCTCCCTTGGCAAGAAGGAAATCGAGTGGCTGGATAAGATTGAGGCCGAGTTCAGCCGCCTCCCGGCCAGTGAGGGCGAGGCGATCACGGAAGGCCGGGCGCGGTTCTCCGGCGACTGCGACTTCTCGGCCTACGGGCCTGGCTGACCCCGGGCCAGCCTCCTTCCCGCCACTGCCCCATTACTAGTGGCGGCCACACAGCACAGCGTGCGACGTCGGCCACGTAATTGGCGCCCCAAATGACTGTGCCCCAGCGCACACCCGCAAGGACGCCCTCAGAAACTCCCGGTGGGTTCAAGTTCGGGCGGCGCCCAGAACGAGTCACCTCTCGTTTTTCATAAGAGCAACAAGCTTACCGCGCTGCGAAAGGGTTGGCCAAACCGCCGAACCCCTTCGCGAAGCTCTCATTCGTAATGGTTCCAGCTAGTCTTCGAAACTGCCCGTGGTTCCGCGGAAGCCGCGCAGGGCCTGTTTCAAGGTCCACTTGATCGCACGGTTCGCCTTATAGCAGTAAGCGAGGTTGTGGTTGAGAGTGGAGAAACAATGCGGCTGGCAGCCCTGTTTCATTTCATTCAACTGCTTGGTGTCGAATCTGTGATTCTCCACGACACCCCAGTCGTAGTTAGCCGAATACATCGGGAAGCATGGAGCCAGTGTGCCGTCCGTGCGAATGATCACGTTGTTGTGACCCGCGCGGCACTCCCAGTCCTGCAGCTTGCCCTTCATGAACGCCTTCATCTCCTGAAGACGCCGCACCGAGTTGACCATTTTGTAACCGGACTTGTTCTTCTCGATCAACCAGTCGACAGTATCATCGACGGCGGGCCAGTCTTGCGGCCGGATGTAAGTATTGTTGTCGTCGGCGTGCTGGAAGTGCTCCTGGTCCGTCATCGGCGATTCGTTGATGTGGTAATCGGTGGCGATGCCGACATCGTGTGCGATCTCGGTGAGTTGCTTCACATCTTCCAGGTTGATCCGCGTAATGTTGATATTGAAGAAAACGCTGAAACCGTAAACATACTGCTTCTTGATCAGGTGTTCGAAATAGGAACGGATCGGGTTCAGCGCCTTGGGCAGTTCCTTGCGATCTTCAACCGAGTCCACCGCGAGATTGAACGTGGCCACGCCGGCGTCGCCAAGCCGGTCAATGACATCCGGACGCATCAGCCGGCCATTGGTCGGAACATAGACCCAGAAGCCTTTCTTCACCGCGTAGTAGGCGACCTTGTGCACAAACTGCGGCCGGAGAAGCACCTCGCCGCCCATGAACGCTAGCACCCGGCAGCCGGTGTCATGCAGCCAGTCAACCGCGCGCCGAGCCGTGTCCTCGGTCATGCCCTTGACGCGATTGTCGAATGCCCAGCAATAGTGGCAGTCGAGATTACACTTCCACTCGGTGAATAAGTAGGCGACGATTGGATGAAAATCGCCGGGAAGAAGCCTCGACCGCATGTACGGCACCAGCCAGCCATTGAGCGCTTTGAAAACCATTGGCGCCGTGACTCGCGTGCGATATGGGTTGTCGCCCTTCGGGAGAAACTTCTCGTCGGGCTCGACGTTTCCCAACCGCTCCGGATATTGCGGAAAAACCGGTTCTGGCAGAGTCTTCGGTTCACCGTTCGGTACAAGACCGGCCGGTTTCTGGCCGGTCATGAGGATATCATGCAACTGGACGTCCAAACGGAATCTTTCGCCGCCGTCGGAACCGGTTGAAGTTGGGCTGCTTTGAACGTGCATCCAAGTCTCCTCTCTCGCCTCGGAATTCCTAAAGCTTTCACTCCAGGATACGGACCATATCCAGGGTGATCAATATTCTACGAATTTGTCAAGATTCGATCAGCGAACTGCGCCCTCAACCCCGTGAGCCCTGCTCAATCCCTCTCGACATTCTCACTCGAAGAGGGACACGCGATCGAGCAACAACGTGCCGGGAGTCTCCTTGCCGCCCCGCCATAACGTTACACCCGGCTGCCCGCCGATCGTTTGACGCTCCGCTAACCAGCTTCCCGAGACCGGTAAACTTATTCGGTCCCGATCACCCTGTCCAGTCTGGCGCGATTCCAAGAGCGTCAAACCCCAGATTGTACCAGTTTGGAAATAGAGCGGGATGCTACGCTGTCACTGATTCACTGCATCGTCATGATCCGGATTGAAGACCTCCAATTCTGCTACGGCCGCGGCGATTTTGTGTTTCGCGTGCGAAGTCTTGTGATCGAGCATGGCGCCGCGGTCGCGATTGTCGGTCCCAGCGGTTCGGGAAAGACGACATTGTTACATCTGATCTCGGGCGTGCTGAAGCCGGAATACGGGCGCATCGAGATCGACGGAAGAAACCTCGGTGATCTGGAGGAGGCGGCCCGGCGCTCGCTTCGGATCCGGCGCATCGGAATGGTGTACCAGGAGTTCGAATTGCTCGACTACCTCTCGGTGCTGGATAACATCCTGTTGCCGTGCAGGATCAGCGATGCGCTCGTGTTGGACGGCGGCTTGAGGCAGCGCGCCGAGACACTCGCCCGGCGGGTCGGAATCGGACATCGGCTCCACCACCGGCCCCGCCAGCTTTCCCATGGCGAACGCCAGCGCGTGGGAGTTTGCCGGGCGCTGCTGAACCGCCCGCCGCTGCTGCTCGCCGACGAGCCGACAGGGAACCTCGATCCGGCCAACAAAGGGATCGTGCTCGACATACTCCTCGAAGCAGCCGCCGAAAGCGGCGCAACCCTGCTCACGGTGACCCACGACCACGAACTACTCGCCCGCTTCACCCGCGTCATCGACTGCAACGAATTCCATCGGTCCGAACACCGGCCGGAGGCTGGCCCATGAGAGCCGTACTGTACCTGGCGCTGCACTACCTTTCCTATCACCGCTGGAAAACCGTGATCCTCGTGGTTTCCATCACGCTGATCCTGTACGTCCCCATCGGACTGCGCCTGCTCG
>CAYLSS010000580.1:2489-3980 GCA_964385765.1 uncultured Solibacteraceae bacterium | reverse complement strand
GGATCGCGGGAACCGGCGCACTGGACGAAGAGAACGGATTCGACCGGCTTGCCGTCCGAGGGGCGCTTGATCTCGCCGGCGGCAGCCATCTTCTCCAACTCGACATTGGTGACCACGTCATCACTCGTTCCGTAGCCGAGGTGGGCGAGCTTCGATGCATCGTAGGGCTTCCAGCCGGTTGCCATCACGATGGAACCGACCCGGTCAGTGATCTCTCCGTCGGGGGTGTCAAGGGTGACATCGAGCTGACCCGGCTGGCCGTCGGTGCGGCGAATTTTCGTGCCCGTCGACACCTTGATCTTCGGATTGTAGGTGACCGCCTCGATCTTGCTTTTCAGTCCGTCGCCGTTGAGCTCGGTGTAGGGGGGCTGGGTCGGATACTGATTTCTCACGGTGGCCAGAAAACCGCCGAGCTGGGGCTCCTTTTCGACCACCAGGACTTCGTAGCCCGCGTCGGCCGCTTCGAGCGCAGCCGACAGCCCTGTCACGCCGCCGCCGACGACGAGGATCTTCTTCGAGATCTCTTCATCGACCGGCTGGGGAAGCTTTGCCTTCTTCGCGCGGGCGATGCCCATGCTGAGGTAGTCCTCGGCCATCGCCGCGACGTCCTCGTCGGCTGCCTTCTGGGTCCAGGCGACATGCTCGCGGATGTTGACGCGCTCCACATAGACCTTGGGGCCGAAGTTGAATGCGTCCATCTTCATGCGCTGGGAACAGGCAGCGATGACGACGCCCTCGGTCTTGGCTTCGTTGAGGTCTTTCTGGATCCGGGCCACGCCCTCCGGACCGCAAAGATGAGGGTGAACTTCCTTGGAAGCCACCGCTCCGGCGGTCCCCTTCAGCTTTTCGGCATCGATCACATCGCCGATGCCGCACCCGCTGCAGACATATACACCGAGTTTCTCAGGCATGGCTCGCGCTCCTTCTGGCAATTTGCAGGGCCTTCAAGGCCGCACCGGTTCCGTCCTGCACGGTGGCCGAGACCTCTTCCGGACGCCGGACACAGCCTGCCGGATAGACGCCGGTCTTGCCGGGCGGGTGGCTCAGGAACTGAAACTCGTCGCGCGAGAACTGCTCCGGAAGGCCTTCGCTGTTCGGGACGATTCCAGTGGCAAGCACCAGCAGATCGATCCTCGCGGTGGATCGCTTCCCGCTCATCACGTCCTCGGCGGTTACCAGCAGTTCTCCGGTCTCCTCGTCCCGCTCCACCTTGGCGGCCTTGCCCTTGATCAGCTCTACGTTCTGCTCCACCACTTTCGTGTAGAAGTCCTCGAGCCGGCCGGGGGTGCGGATGTCGATGTAGAAGATCGTGATTTTGGCATCTGGGTAGCGCTCCCGGACGTAGGTGGCTTGCTTGAGCGACGCCGAGCAGCAGACCGCCGAGCAGTAGGGCAGGTGGTTCTCGTCCCGCGAACCGGCGCACTGGACGAAGGCGACCGACTTCGGCTCCCGGCCATCGGAGGGGCGAACGATCTTGCCGCCCGTCGGCCC
>CAYLSS010000580.1:378-2464 GCA_964385765.1 uncultured Solibacteraceae bacterium | reverse complement strand
TCACGACGTTGGTGATCACGTCAGGGTAGTTGCCGTAGCCCAAATGGTCGAGCCTGGATGCATCGTAGGGAGACCAGCCGGTGGCCGCCACCACCGACGCCACCTGGAAAGTCTTCGTCTCGGGCTGCTGGGCGAGGTCGACCGCGCCGTACTGGCAGGCGTCCTGACAGGCCTGGCAG
Organism: uncultured Solibacteraceae bacterium; assembly: GCA_964385765.1. Lineage (GTDB taxonomy): Bacteria > Acidobacteriota > Terriglobia > Bryobacterales > Bryobacteraceae > CAWELS01. Next base: position 2,285 of record CAYLSS010000580.1, on the reverse strand, counting down.
CCCTCGCCGCATGCCGTCCGGTCGATCACATAGGCGTGGGGAAACGCCATCGGATGCGGCAGATATGCGGCTTTCGTCTTCGAAAGTCCGTAATTGAAGTCATCGGGCCGCTCCGTGGGACATGCCTTGGCGCATTCGTCACACAGCGTGCAGGCGTCGGTGACGTAGCGCGGGGCCACCTGGACCTTCACTTCGTAGCCGCCCGGCTGGCCGGAAAGCGATTCGACCTTGGCCTGGGTCAGCACCTTGATCCGCGGATTGTTCTTGATGCGGCGGAAGTTGATCTCCAGCCCGCATGTTGGCGGGCAAAGCTTCGGAAAGTACTGGTTGGTGCGGGCGACACGACCACCGAGAAACGGCTCCCGCTCGACGAGGACCACGTCGAGCCCGGTCTCAGCCGCCTCGAGCGCGGTTGTCATTCCGGCCATGCCGCCGCCGATAACCAGGATTTGCTCAGCCATTCGGATTTGCCAACCTTTCGTTCATCGTTTCCGGACCGGCCTTGAGATTCTGTTCAGCGGCTTGCTTCCGCCATGCGTCGACGACGCGTGCCTTGACCTTGAGAGTCTTCTCCTTGAACAGCGCGAAACGAAGCCACGTCATGGCGAACTCGAGGAGTTCCGCGTCGTCGCCGCGGATGGCCTCGACGCGCGCCTCGTCGACGTCGAACATCTGAAGGAACTTCGTATCGAACACGAAGCGCCGGAAGCGGTCGATGTCGTAGCAGGCCATGAAGTACATATCCATCTGCTGCGGCGTCAACTCTTCCTTCCGGTCCCAAAAGTCGTGGACCATCAGCTCCTTGAAGCTCTGGCCCATCATGTCGTATTCTTCGATTCCCTCGGCGTCGATCCAGTCGCGCACTGTCCGGACCTTCCCTTTTCCGTGCCCATGGCAGAGGTCCTCCTTCATGAGGAAGTGGAAGCGCCGGTCATTCGCGGTCGGATTCCTCGGATCGGCCACGCCGAGCGGGTACATGCGGCAGGCCCACGGGCGATGGGTATAGATCGAGCAGCCTTGCTCGTTGACGAACAGGCATCGCTTCGACTCGGGATCCATTTTGAGCAGGACCACCGGAATCTTCTGCTCGGGAGTGAACGGGGAAATCGTGTATTTGCGCAGGAACTCGCCGGAGTCCATCTGCAGGGCGCGCTTCATGCGCAGAACATCGTACGGAGTCAGCACGATCGAGACGTCCTGGCAGCAGCAGGTGAAGCAATCCATGTCCTGGCCGCAGCGGAAGACGAACTCGTCGTCCGGACCGAGCCGCGGGTAGTCGCGAATAATCTGCTCCTGAGTCGGTTCTTCAACGGGCATCGGCGGCCTCCCGGTTCTCGATGATGATATTGCTGCGAAGGGCGTGCTTCGACCAGACCGGCAGTGGACCGCGCTCGCCGGTCGCGGGATCCAGCCGGAACCGGTAAGACGCGCTGACATTGAAGCGCTCGCTCATCCAGGTCCAGCCCCGGACGAAGTAAGGACATTCATCGTTAAAGCAAACCCACTGATATTTGCTGTTCCAACTGGCCAATTCGGGGTTTTCCCAGCGATACAATTCTTCCCCGCAGTGCGGACAACGTTGTGCATTGGCATCCATCGAACAGATCCTCTCTGAGATCCGGAGTTGAGGGGAGGTCCGAGGACCCCCCCTAACAACCAGCCGGCTGACGTGTCAGCCGCCCAGCAACTCGTGCTCTTTGGCTTGCGGGAAGACGTGCAGCACAGGCCGCTTGATCATCTCCCAGCTATTGCTCTTCGGATCGTACTTGCAATTGGCGAAGCAGACCCAATCTTCCTGGTCCATGCCAGGCTTGTCGGAACGGTAGTAGTAGCCGGGCCACCGGGTTTCCTGACGGAACAGGAGCGTGCGGACGTGGGCCTCGGCCTGCCACATGCGGTGGACGTTC
>CAYLSS010000580.1:0-368 GCA_964385765.1 uncultured Solibacteraceae bacterium | reverse complement strand
CAGCTCGTGGAGATTCTCGGCGGCCAGCTTATCGGAGTCCTCGCGGAGGAACTGCAGCAACTCGAGGGCGCGATTCAGCAGGCTCTCATTGGTGGAGAACTGGGCGCTGATGCCGCCGGCGTACTCGTCCATGATCTTCTGAAGTCGGAACATGAACATGCGCGGCTTGAGGTAGTTGGGATTGACATCCGCATCCGTGGTTTCGGCAGCGTGCTTCTGATACAGGTCAATCGGTTTGAGGATCCGGGCCTTCAAGGCGGAGACTTCGGCGTCGTCAACGGTCGGCATCGTGTTGTTCTCGACGATGAACTTGACGGCGGCCTTGCCGGCGATACGGCCTTCGGCATGGGAACCGGAAGAGAACTTGT
>CAYLSS010000579.1:0-3983 GCA_964385765.1 uncultured Solibacteraceae bacterium | reverse complement strand
GTCGGCGTGCATGGTTACGAAGATAAGCTTCGATGCGGGCAGAGACTTCGAGAGTCTCCGCGCCGCCTCGATGCCGTTTAACTGCGGCATCGAAATGTCCAGCAAAATGATATCCGGCTTCAGCTTTTCGGCGGCGCTGACCAGTGCCCGGCCGGTCTCGGCGACTCCCACCACGTCGAACTTCGCTTGCAGCATGCTTCGGAGCCCCCCGAGCACGAGGGCATGGTCATCGGCGAGCATGATTCGCAGTCGCCTTTCGCGGCTCATGGCGATTCTTCCTTCCGCCTGGACCAGATTTCGGCGCCAGACTGCAATGCGCCAGAATTATCGGCGTCATAAACAGCTTATTAGATCCGGAAACGTCATCATCTGCTTTCTCTGTTATGCTCACACCGGCACTTCAACGCGAACTTTTGTGCCGGCGCCCGCCGTGGATTGAATGGACAGGCTGCCGCCCACCAAACGAACGCGCTCCTTCATGCTGATGAGCCCCAGGCCGCCTTTCGGTTCGCCGGCCTCCCGCTCGAAGCCGCGCCCGTTGTCGGTGATGGAAAGGCGTAACCCGCGGGGTGTTCCCCATAGCGTGACCGAAACGCGGTCGGCGCCGGCATGCCGGACGATGTTCCGCAAGCACTCCTGGGTCACTCGGTAAAGACAGAGGGCGACATCGTCGCGAATCGACTCTGGCAGCTTCCGGCTGATGAAGCGAACCTGGAGACGCCCTGGTTGGCAGGCTTCCTCACAGTGCTGCCGCAAGGCCGCCGGCAGTCCCAGTAACTCGATAGCGGCGGGATGGAGTTGGTGGGCGAGCCGTCGCATGTCGTCAGACAGGTCGTCGATCCGGTCTCGCGCGGTAAGCAGCTTCTCGCGAAGGCGGGGAGCGTCGTGCTCGATGATCGCCTCCTCGAGTTCCGCCAGATCGAAGGTCACGGCAGTCAGGCGCTGGTTGAAATCATCGTGGATATCGCGAGCCAGGCGGCGATGCTCTTCTTCTTCCTTGCCGATTAAGCGGCCCGCCAAAGCGCGCAATTCCTTCTGGCTGGCGCGCAGTTCGGCCTCGCTTTTGCGGAGCGCCTGCTCGATCTGTTTCCGCCGGGTAATGTCGGAACAGGCGCCGATCCACTTCCGCACCTTGCCCGATTCGTCACGCAGGCATCGCCCGCGGCCCAGCCAATGGCGGTAGTCTCCTTTCTTCGTTCTCACCCGGTACTCGATGTCGGGCGGGTCAGTGCCTTGTTCGAGAGCGCGCTCGGTGGTGTGCAGCACCCTGTCCCGGTCTTCCGGATGAAGGTTCTGTTTCCAGCCTTCGAATGTTCGGGGAAACTTGCCGGGGCGGTAGCCGAGGCGGCGATCGACATCCCCATGCCACTCGAGCCGCCCGCTGCTTAGATCCCATTCATAGATAAAGTCGGAGGCCGACTCGGCAGCCAGTCGAAAACGAATCTCGCTCTCTCGCAGCGCCTCCTCGGCCTCTTTGCGTTCGGTAATGTCGCTGATCTGCGCGGCGATCCGGTTCGGACGGCCCGCGGCGTCATGGATCAGCGACAGGACCACGTAACCCCAGAGGATTCTGCCGTCCTTCCGGACATAACGCTTGGAGCTTTCCACCGACAGCGTCCGGCTTGTCAGCAGCCGCTCGCGCAATTCATGGCTGAGATCGACATCGTCTGAATGCGTGAACTCACGCCAGGAACGTCCCAGGAGCTCCTTCTCGGAGCGGCCGAGAAAGCGGCACAGGGCAGGGTTCACCCGCAAGAAGCGGCCGTCGAGCGATGTGATGGCAGTGGGGACGCCGGCAAACTCAAAACTGGTGCGAAACCATTCCTCGCTGGCACGGATCTTCTCTTCGGCAAGCTTGCGCCCGGTAATATCGCGCGTGTTCACCACCAGTCCTGCTACGGCGGGGTTGTCGAGCAAATTCCGCGCCACCGCTTCCACGTAACGCCAGGAGCCGTCCCGGTGCCGGATCCGGAACACCAGGTTCGCGATTGCGTTCGGAGTCCGGACGCCGCGGGCCAGTTCTTGTCCGACTTCCTGCACATCGCCGGGATGAACCAGGTCCAACGTGCTCTTCCCGACCCGTTCGGCCGGCTTGTAGCCCAGCACTCGCTCAATGGAAGGGCTCGCATAGCGCACCGTTCCGTCCGCATCCAGGATTGTCATGATGTCCTGGATGTTCTCGGTGAGCGCGCGCCAGTGCTCCTCGCTTTGCCGTAGAGTCTCTTGAGCCGCTTTTCGTTCGGAGATGTCGATGCCGATCGCTTGTGCTCCGGTTGGTTTACCGTCCTCATACATTAAGCGAGAGCTGATCTGCAGGGGACGATATGTCCCGTCCGCGGTGAGGATATCGAGCTCATATGTCGTTGTCCCGCCTTTGCGAAGTTTGTGCTCGAGCATGCGCCGGGCGATCTCCAATTGTCCCGGCGCGAGTAGTGCGGCGATATTCGTTCCCAGCAACTCCTCGCGCTCGCGGCCCAAGAAGCGCTCGCCGGTACGGTTTATCGAGGTGATGTTACCCTCGAGGTCGATCGTCCAGACCATGGCCGCGGAATTTTCGAAGAGATTGCGGTATCTCTCCTCGCTCGTCCGGAGTTCCTCTTCCGAACGCTTCCGGCCGGTGATGTCCCTGGCCAAGGCGCAGGAGTATTCTTCCCCGTTTCGTTTCAGGTAGTTGATGCTCAGTTCGACGGGGACCAGCCTGCCGGACTTCCGGCAGATCTGTGTTTCTCTGGCGCTGAAACCGCGCTGGGACAACCTGGTCCAGATACCCGGCCATTCCTCCGCCGACACACCGTCGTCAAGGTCGGAAACGCTCATGTTGAGGAGTTCGTCGCGCGAGTAGCCGAGCATGCGCACGGCGCTTTCGTTGACGTCGATGAGCCGCCCGTCGGGCCTGGCCCAGAAGATCGCATCCTGCACGTGGTCCAGCGTGAAGCGCGCGAGCAGCAGATCCTTCTCGTACCGCAGCCGTGGAGTGAGATTCTCGATCATCGATACGGCGTGAAGCGGCTGTCCCTGATCGTTTCTTACCAGCGTGACTGTCAGGTCCAGGTTGACGGTCTCTCCGGTCCTGGTGAGGTTGCGTTTCTGGAGCCGGAAGTCCGAGATTTCGGCGCGGAAGAGCTTGCCGGCCAGTTCCCTTGTACGGGAGAGGTCGTCGGGATGCGTGACCTGCTCGAACGTGAGTTGCTTCAACTCGTCCTCGGAATACCCCATCAGCTCGCAGAACACGCGGTTCGCCCGGACAAAACGATAGTCGCGGCCGACGATTGTCATTCCGATGGGCGAATCGTCGAACGTCCGTCGAAATCGCTCTTCGCTCTGGCGGATCGTCGCGTTGGTGCGGCTGCAACGAACCGCGTGCGAAAGGATCTCGGCGACGGATTCGAGGAAAGTCACTTCCTCCGATGAAAAACCGCGGCGGCAGCTCGTGTGGACACCGAGAACACCAAATGGTTCGGCTCCGGGGATCACAACGCCGACCCCGCTGGCCGCGCCGTGGTCGTGCAGCAGCGACGGCCGGAAGCGCGTCTCGGCGCCGAAGTCCTCCACAATCACCGGCGTCCGGGACAGGAGCGTGTGGCCGGCATGTGTTTCGCCTGTGGCGGGCACCACCGCCTGACCTGTCAATCCCTTCTTCCATCCGACACCCGCTCGCAGCAGGAACGACTGCCGGTCCGGTTGCAGCTCGAGGATTTTGCAAAATTCCATATTGAGCGTTGTTGCAACGAGTTGAGTCGCCTCGTGCAGCAATTCGTCAAGGTTCTCCTTTTCCAGGGCAAGTCGCCCGATACGGGCGACCGCCGCCGCATGAGGTGCGGGCAAGGATATCTCTCCGAACATGATCGTAGTTGCAGTCTACTCCAGCCAGATCAAACCTCCTATGCAGAAGAGAAACCGCGGCTAAATGAGCGGACTGGGCATTCTCCCAGTAGACCTCCAGGGTTGTTCCGGGTTACTTTCAGCACCCTCTGGCTGTTAGG
>CAYLSS010000578.1:0-3991 GCA_964385765.1 uncultured Solibacteraceae bacterium | reverse complement strand
CGGCAACGAGGCTTGTAAGGCAGGCGCTCTAACCAACTGAGCTAACCGCCCGTTTGTGCGGGGCTGCTCTAATTGTACAAGACTCGCCATTGTGGGCCCTGGTGTTTTACTGTTCGTCGCTGATGGCCGGCAGGCGGCTGACGGGTGGCGTTTTGGCGGCGGCGATCGGGTGGATGATGAAGCGTTCGATCAAGTCGCGGAGCCGGCGTTGATGGTCGCGCCGGGCGGAGCCGGATGCGATGGACGACGTGACAGCGATTACGAGGTCGAGTTCCGGGATCACGAAAGCGTACTGACCGCCGTAACCCCAGGCGAAGTTGGCGCGGTGTCCGGCAAGGTCCCGGATCCACCAACCGTAGCCGTAGCGCTGCCCGCTCCATCGGGACCGGCCGCGCCGGATCCAGGACGCTTCGATCCACTCGGCCGGGACGACCTGCCGGTCTCCAATCCGCCCCCGATTCAGGTACAAAACGCCGAACGCCAGCAATTGCCGCGACGTCAGTTCCATGTCGTTACCGCCGAAGTAAATTCCCTGCGGATCGCGCGGCCAGCGGGCGAGGTGGAAGCCGAGCGGTTCGGCAAGGGCTTCCCGGGCGAACTCCCAGGTGCTGCGTCCAGTCGCTTTCGTCAGAATGGCCGAGAGCAGGTGGGTGCTGCCGGTGCTGTAGTCCATCCACTCACCGGGGTCGGCGACCATCGGCCGGTTCAGGATATAGCGCACCCAATCGCGGCTGTGCGTCCAGGGCCCGTAGTTTCGGCCGCTGGTCGATTCGAGTCCGGAACGCATGGTTAGTAAGTCCTCGATGGTGATGGTCCGCTTGCGCGGATCGGCGTCCGCGCGCGTCAGTTCGGGGAAGTATTCGGCGATCGGAGTATCGACGCTCTCAATGTATCCCCGGTGGATGGCGATACCGACGAGCGCCGAGATCACGCTCTTGGATGCCGACTTGATGTTTCTTGTTCGAGTGGCCCGCGCACCGTGATAATAGCGCTCCAGGATCAATTCGCCGCGCCATTGGACCAGGAGGCTGCGCAGCCTCGGCAGACCAGCGGCGGCTGCCCTTGCGGAGGCGAGGTCGACCGTTGGTTCAGGGGTCGCGGGAGCAGCGGGGAGCGCCAGTAGCGCAAGCGCCAGCGTAGCTACCAGTCTTCCCTGAGAACGTGCCATGCCCTGAATTCGATGCCGCTCCGCGCCCGGGATTCAAAACACCAGGCGCAACCCTTGATTATAGAGTCTCAATAAAAAGTCCCTCGCGAATCAAATCCCGGATTCGGAGAGAACGGCGGCCGGGTGTGGCGCCCGACCCCGTATGATGGATCACGGTGCAGCGCCCACTGGTCACGATCGTCACCCCGTCACTCAACCAGGGACGATTTCTTCGCGCGACGATCGAGAGCGTTCTCGCGCAGGACTATCCGGCGATCGAGTACATCATTATGGATGGCGGTTCGAGCGATGATTCCGCCGGAATCGCCGGCGACTACGCGAGCCGTCTCACCTTCATTTCCGAGCCTGACCGCGGGCAATCCCACGCGATCAACAAGGGATTCCGCCGGGGCCGTGGCGAGATCCTCGCCTGGATCAACGCCGATGACCTGCTGCTGCCTGGCGCGACGAGCGCGGCGGCGGCAGCGCTGTCCGATCATCCGGAGGCTCCGGCGGTCTATGGAGAAGGCGACCGCATCGACGAGGACGGCCGCCGGCTGGGACGATTCCCCTTTACCGAGCCATTCCACCTCTGGAAGCTGGTTCATCATTCCGACTACATTCTCCAGCAATCGCTCTTTTTGCGACGGAAAGCTCTCGACGAGGCAGGCTATCTCGACGAGGAGCTGCACTACACGATGGACTGGGATCTGCTGATCCGGCTTGGCCTCCGGGCGCCGCTGCATTACATTCCGAAGCGGTTGGGGGCGATACGCGAGCATCGCTCCGCCAAGTCGTTCCGCGGGGGGCGCCGCCGCATCGCCGAGATCGCCCGGCTATTGCGCCGCCGTACCGGACGCCGATTTCCACCCGGGTTGATACTGTACGCACTTGAAACCTGGCGCGGGCCGTTCCCCGTGCACTCGATCACAGGACGCTGGATTGACCGGCTGCGAGAGGCTCCCGGCGGCCTGTACCGGGACGGTTGGGCGGGTCCGAAGCTCGACTACATGGTTCCGCCGGGCGAATCCCCCATTCGGATTCGCGGCCTGGCCCCGGCGGCGCAGCGCTTGTCGGTGATGTGCAACGGGCGTTCGGCGGGGGAGCATGAAGTGGGTCGCGGAGAGTTCGAAATGTTGGCCAACGAGGCGGCGCTGGCGACGCTGGAGATCCGCGCTTCCTTGCCGGGCCCGCGCTGCTGGGTGGTACGGTCCATCGATCGCCGTCAGACCCTATCGATCCAACGCCGGGAGGTCAAGAACTAGAATCGTCGTATATGGCCTATATCATTGCTGAACCTTGCATCGGAACGAAAGACACCGCCTGTGTTGACGCCTGCCCGGTGGATTGCATCCATCCACGCAAGGACGAGCCGGAATTCGAGCAGGAGAAGATGCTGTACATCGATCCTGAGGAGTGCATTGACTGCGGGGCCTGCGTCCCGGTCTGCCCTGTTACCGCCATATTCGAGGCCGATGAGTTGCCCGACGAGTGGGCCGAATACGCAGAGATCAACGCGCAGTGGTATGGAAAGGCATGGGCGGGACGGCATCCGGGTTAATGCGATTGGCCCGGGCTACATCGAAACATCGATGTTGGAGGAATGGATTTCCAGCGTCCCGAATCTTGATGAGAGCATGCGGGAGATTCTGGCGCACCACCCGTTGGGACGGATCGGAAGGCCGCGCGATATCGCGAACGCGGTGCTGTTTCTCGCTTCCGAGGCGGCGTCATTCATCTCTGGGGCCAGCCTGGTGGTGGACGGGGCGATGATTGCATCCGGACATTAACCCGGCTGGCAGTACGTCGTGGCCCTGAGCCAGGTGGAGCGAAAGATGCATTGTGAACTCTCGCCGGCGGCTCAGGCAATCAGCTCTTTGATGACCTTCGGCTCCGATGTGGGGCCGATGAGGCGCTGTTCGAGGCCCTGGAAGGGATAGCTGAAGGTAAATGGGTCGAGGCCGAGGAGGGTAAGGACAGTGGCCTGGAGGTCATGGGGAGTGACCGGGTTTTCGACGGCGTAGTAGCCGATGTCGTCGGTGGCGCCGTAGGTAAGGCCGCGCTTGACGCCGGCGCCGGCCATCCACATGGTGAAGCCGTAAGGATGATGGTCGCGGCCGATGTAGGGGCCATACTTGCCGCCGCGGTTCTCGCGCATCCCGATCGTGGGCGAGTCGCTGGACGACGCCAAGGGACTGGTCCACCGGCGCGAGCTCTTGAAGGCGCTCAGCACCGGGCGGACGGAGGCGACCCTGGGCGAGCTGGCCCGGCCGATCCACAGCGTGCCGGAGGTGGCCAAGCTGCCGGCCATCTTGAAGGAGTTCGTGCAGCGGCGGGACCACCTGTTCCTGGTGGTCGACGAGTACGGCGGCAGCGTGGGCATCGTGACCCTCGAGGACGTCATCGAGACGCTCTTGGGCGTGGAGATCGTCGACGAGAGCGACTCGGTCGAGGACATGCAGGCCCTGGCGAAGCAGCTCGTGGCCAAGCGGCAACGTCGTCCGCGCGGCCTGGCGGCGGACCGCGCTGCGGCGCCGGACGAAGCGGGGCGTGCGGCCGACGAGGCGCAGGAAAAACGCGGCAACGAGAGTCAGAACGAGTCGACATGAAGGCCCGGCCGGGGCGAGTCGGGGCGGTTCGGGCAGTTCGTGGGCGCGCACGGCTTGCCTATCTTAACATCTGGGCGGCCGCGATCCCGCCTGGGCGGCCTGCAGGGCGGGTTCGGCAGCCGGGGGGGGGCTTTGACCGCCCCGCAGGAGGCCGATGAACGCACGGCAGACCCCTCAAGCCCGGCTGGAGTCCGTGACGCGGCGCTGGTGGTTCTTCGTCGCCCTGGGGTTGCTC
>CAYLSS010000577.1:0-3993 GCA_964385765.1 uncultured Solibacteraceae bacterium | reverse complement strand
GTGGCGCGCGCCGATGCCCTCTTCGAACTCGCGGTGAGGCTCGACAAAGCCCGTCCAGAAGCAGAAGGGCGCGCCGTCGGGACGCTGGTCGAGGAAAGCGCGGAAATTGGCCGCGTAGTCGACATCCGAGAGAAACTTGCCCGGGGGGTCGAGGCGGAGGTCATTGTATGCCGGTCCGGAGGGCGAATGCTCGCGGCCGGCGATCCGCCAGTTGCCGGGCCCCCAGCCTTTGCCGGTATAACCCACGTGATAGCCGGCGTTGCCCAGCAGGTCGGGATAGAGGGGGATGTCGTTTTCCGGCGGCCACACGGTATGGTTCATCGACGTTTCGCGCAAGCGATAGAAGTCCTGTCCTGCAAGGACGCTTCCTCGCGAGGGGCAGCAGGAGGGCGTCGAGACGAAAGCATGGTGGAATAGCACCCCCTCCTGCGCCACACGGTCGAACCCCGAAGTGCGAACCCACTCCGCGCCGTAAGCACCGGCGTGCGGGTAGGACTGGTCGTCGGAAATGCAGAAGAGGATGTTGGGGCGAGGTGCACGGTCCGGTCCGGACGTGCAGCGGTGCAGCAGGGGAGCGGCAAACGCGCCTCCGATTTGCTGCAGGAACGAGCGCCGGCGGCTTCTGGATGATTGCATGATTTCCCTTGAGTTGGAATTCCCAATACATTAGAACCTATGCGCGACCTTAACTGTGGAGATGGATATGCGAATTGACCTGAGTGGCAAGAAGGCGGTTGTGACTGGAGGGGCAAACGGCATTGGACTGTCGATCGCCAAGGCGCTTCGAACTTGCGGCGCCGATGTCTGGGTTTTCGATCTCGAGCGCGAGCGGCCGACAGAGGCGGCCGCGGCGTTCGGGGGGCACGGCCAGGTAGCTGATGTGAGCGACCGGGCGTCGCTAGAGGAGGCCTTTGAGGCGTCGGGAGCGCCCGACGTCGTGGCGGCGAACGCCGGAACGGCGTCGTTTCTTAACTTTTTCGATCACACCCCCGAGCATTGGCAGCACGTGATCGACGTGAATTTGACGGGTGCGTTCAACACGCTCCAGATTGCCGCGCGGCTCATGAAGAGCCGACGAAAGGGCAGCATCGTGCTGACAGCGTCGACCAACTCGTACGACGGCGAGCCCCTGCATACGGCCTATAACGCCAGCAAAGCCGGTGTGCTCGGCCTGCTGCACACCGCCGCCTGCGAGCTTGGCCCGTACGGCATTCGCGTCAATGGCGTGTGCCCGGGTCTCATTCGGACCCGCTTGACGAAGCCGGTGTTTGACGACCCTGAAGGTCTGAAGGAATACTTCCGGCACATGCCTCTCGGCCGCGGCGGCTGGCCGGAGGAGGTGGCGAGCGCGGTCGCTTTCCTGGCCTCCGATCTCGCGTCCTACATCACCGGCGCCACCTTGCTCGTGGACGGCGGGCAGTTGGCTTCAAAGTTCGGAACGTGGTCTGACCAAACGGCGGAGTTCCGGCATGATCACTGGGAGCTCAAAGAGGGGGCATGAGACCGATGTCTGACAAAGCACACATTTGTATACAAATGATGAAAATGGAATGACCATGCCTTGACATCCGGTTCTGCTCTGCGAGTAAAATAGGCTCAACTCCATTGCTGAGGGGGGAATAGATGGCTGTCGAAGTCAGCTCTCAAGGGATCTCTACCGGGATCGTCGAGACTCGAAGCAAACCAGAGTCGGCGGTTTTCTCTGCCCGTACAGGCGCCACGCCAATTTTCGGCGCGGTTGCCGCCGCGAGCGCTGGAGACCGCAGCGCCAGGATTGGGACGACATTCTCCGTCACCGGAAACCCTATCCCAACGCGTCGCAGATCGGGAAGCGTCGAGCCCTTCCCGTTTGTGCGCTCTGACCAGTTGTTCTTGCGTCCCTCGCCAACGAGCTGCCAACAGCCGGGACAAAAGACACTTGCGGAAGGTTGTTCTCCGCGTCGAATATTGCCGTCCAGCGCCATGGCCCGAGGAACGTCTGACGCTGGCGGGTTCTTGATACAAATGTTTTGTAGGAAACGAGGAGCGGGGACAGATTGGGCGCCTCCCGGTCAGAGCACATATCCTGGCTTGATTCCCGCTTGAGATGGCTGTCTGACCGCGTTAACAGCGCGGGACCGGGCCGGCGGCCCGGTATAAACAATCAGAAGGAGATGTGATGCAGAAACAACTCATAACACTTCTTTGCGCGTTGTCGCTGATCTGTTCCCTGTCGTTCGCTCAGACGCAGGGGAGCATCAGCGGCTTCACGCAGGACCCGTCGGGCGCTGTGGTGCCCGGCGTGCGCGTAACCGTAACCAACGAGCGCACCGGAGCGGTCCGAACCACAACGAGCAACGAAGCTGGCTTCTATCAGGCCCTCGGGTTATTGTCGGGGGTCTATACGGTGGAAGCGGAGGCAGATGGCTTCAAACGATTTCGGAATACCGGGGTAATTCTGCAGGTGGACGAAAACGTCAGGACCGACGTGACCCTCGAAATCGGGGATGTCCAGCAGACGGTGGAGGTAACAGCGGCGGTGGCACAGGTCGATACGGTGTCATCGGAGAGCTCGGCTCTCATTGATGACCAGAGAATAGTCGATCTGCCGCTGAGCAACCGGAATGTCTTCGGCCTGGCCCGGACGTTGCCGGGGGTGCTGAATGTAAGCGCTCCAGACAATACGCGCATGAGCAGCACGCGGTCCGGTCCGACGATGAACGTCAACGGCGGGCGAGCCAACATGAACTACAACGAGTTCAACGGCGCCTATTTCATGAACCCGTCGCGCAACACCGGATTGAACGCCCCGCCCCCCGATGCGGTGCAGGAGTTCAAGATCGAAACGAGCAACTTTTCGGCTGACCGGGGTCGCAATCCGGGGTCGAACATCACGGTTGTCAGCAAACAGGGGACGAACGATTTCCATGGTTCTGTGTGGGAGTTCCACCGCAACGACAATCTGAATGCCCGGAGTTTCTTTCAGGCCACCAAACCGGAGCTCATCAAGAACCAATACGGCGCCGCCGCCGGTGGGCCAATTGTCAAGAACAAGGTGTTCATATTCGGAACGGTGGAGATCAACGACGACCGTTCCCAGCCGACCACGGTCGACTCGTCGCCTCCTTCGGTACCGGAGCTGTCGGGCGACTTCTCGCATCTGGACAAGCAGTTGATTAATCCGTTTGATGGAACTCCGTTCCCGAACAATCAGATTCCGACCTCGATGTTCGACCCAGTTTCCACCGGCCTGCTCGATTTCATTCCGACAGTGAACAACCCTGGCGCCAGCTTTCAAGGTCTCGGCACGCGACCGAGAGATTCGGAGCTTTACATGCTCCGGTCGGACCTGCTGGTCACCGACAAGCAGAACCTGTTCGTGACCTACTACCGGAACGAGAACACTGATGTCGAGGAGGGCGTCGGGGCCTTCGGAACGGACTTCCCCGGGTGGACCGGGCGGGAGCGCAACACGACCGTCCAGACCGCCAGCGTCAATCACACCTACACGATTTCGCCATCAGTCATCAACCAGTTCACTGCCGGCTACACGCGGTCGTTCTCTTTCGACCAGCCCACCGTGAGCCGGACTCCTCAGGAACTCGGCATTCAGGGGATGCCGATCTACACGGACGCCGGTTCACCGCGCTTCGGGGTGAACGGCCGCTTCGACCTGAACTCCGGTGGACTGGTCAAATTCGCTGCCGACACTTACCAGATCAAGAACAACGTCAGCATGATCCGCGGCGACCATACTGTCCGGTTTGGCTTCGAACACATGGACATCGGCTGGTTCCAGAGCTGGCTCGGACCACCCAGGTTCAACTTCAACGGTGTCCGGACCGGCGCCGGGACGGCGTCGGCCGGTGATCCGCTGGCCGACTTCCTGCTGGGCGCCTATTCCACGCTGCCAGTCAGCGCCGGCGTCAGGAACAACGATGACAGCACCACCTTCACCGTCCTCCACGTGCAGGACGACTACAAGGTCACGCGGCGCCTGACACTGAATCTCGG
>CAYLSS010000576.1:0-3995 GCA_964385765.1 uncultured Solibacteraceae bacterium | reverse complement strand
CCCGCGGATCGGCGAGCGATCCCAGCGTGTCCTCTTCATATCTCAGGAACCTCGAGATCTGCTTGCGGCGCTCCTCGGGCAGCGCCTCGAGCAGGCTGGCCCGGGCCCTTGCCGGAAGGAAGCGAACTATCCTGGCGGTGCTGTTGGGCGCCAGGGCAAGAAGGATCGCGGTCGCCGCGCCCTGGTCCATCTGCGCGAGACAGCCCGCTCCAAAGTAAGGCGACAGAGAAGCTGTCGCCGCACTTCCCGATGCCGCGGGGACTGAAGCCAGATAGGTGGCCGCCTCCCGCTGCGTCCGGCGCTCCAGGACAGCCGCCGCGTCCCGCGGATATCTCTCAATGAATGCGATAGTCAACCGGTCGCGTGTCTGCATTTCAGAGATCTCCTTCCGTGATCAGCAGCGACGGCTCTTCGCTGAATCGCTGCGCCGGCACCAAGGCTCTGCCGTTCGGCGTTTCCAGCAGCACGCCGGTTTGATTGAACTCCAGGATGCGTCCCTCGACATCGCCGATGCGGATCCTTTGCCCTACTTCGTAGAGCTTGGTCAGGTAGTGGGATGCAATGAGGTTGCTGACCGCGGACCGGGAACCGAGGCCGAACGCAATCCCGGCGGTGCCCAACGTCAGCGCGAATACAGACGTCACCACCACAGTGAGCAGAGTGCTCTCGATACCCAGTTGGTCTGCGCCCAGAACAGCTCCTAGCAGAATCACCGCGAATTGACCAAGACGGGCGAGCAGGGGACCCTGCGCCACCCCGGCTCTTGCCGACGCACGCGAGATCGCCCGGCCGGCGGCGTCACCGGCGACAATCGCCGCAAAAAGGATCAGCAAACCGACGAGGATTCGCGGTAGGTAGAACGCCACCCGGCCAACCAGGTTGGTCGCCGCCTCCAGCTCCAGGCTCTCGACTGCGGCGGCGCCGAAAAACAGCATGGTTGTCCAGAAGGTCACCGTCTCGGCCAGCCACACAATCGATGCCCTGAGCGGTGTCCCCGCCAGCGACTTGCCAATGAGCGGCACTCGCCGAAGCTTGCCGAGCACTAGTTCCAGGATCCGGCCGGCCACCGCCCGGGCCAGCAGCGCCGCCACCAATCCCGCAAGCAGAAGCAGGGCAGCGCTCAACAGGTTCGGAATGAACTCGGCCACCTGATCGATAACTTCTGAAGCAATCTTCAAAAAAGCTTCTTGCCAGCCTGATCGATCCATCTCACCCTCCTGGTTCGAATGCAGTATGGGGCTCGCGCATCCCGGCCGTTCCCTGCGGACTGATCATGCCTGGTCCGAGTGTCCGGCGGAACTCTCTTCCCCCGAATCGCTGTCCGTCGGCTTCATTTGTGGGCTAAACTCCCGCAGGAACCGCCGGAGGATCGCCTGCTCCACGCGACCCTGCTGCCCCACCGGCGCCGGCACGCGCACCAGCAGGTTCAGCTTTCCCGCCTCCGGAATCTGCAACGAAGTTCGCGGCTGCACCGGTAGGCCCTGCAGCCCGTGGTTCATCTCGACGCTCTTCATCGTCGCGCGGGCGTCCTCCAGATACGGAGCACACTCGTCGGCGGCGACAGCCAACAGAATACTTTCGGCTTTCTCCCAATCGTCTCCCAGCTTGAAAGGGATCGAAAAGGCATGCACGACATATTGCTTCGTGTACGACTCGTTGATTACAAAGCTGTCGAGGATTTTATTGTTGGCAAACGTGATCAGCCGCCCTGTTCGCAGGTGGAATGCGCGGCCTGGTCCGACCTCCAGAATCGTCGTCGTAATCAGGTTCTGATCGATGACATCGCCTCTGTGGTTGCCGATCTCGATGCGGTCGCCCACCGAGAACGAACCGGTCGCCGCTCGTACCAGAGATCCGAGTATGCTCTGGATCAACTCCTTGGTGGCGATCACAAACGCCACCCCCAGAGCCAGAAGCGACAACGCAAGGCCCCGCAGTACGTCCGCCCAGATGCCGACCAGCCCGAGGACCGTGGCCAATCCAAGGATGTTGCGAACATGAACAATCCATCGCCGACGCTCCTCGGCACGCATCACACGCCTCAGGACCGTCCGGATCAGAAGGGCGCGAATCCCGATCATCCCGGCGATCAAAGCCACCGAGAGGAGGATCTTCAAATATGGACCCGTAGCGAGTAGGTCGAAGTTATCCATGTCGTGCCTAACTTTGTTGGATTCTATCGACTACGGCGGTGACGTGTCCGTCACGGACTTGAATAAAGGTCAAGCCGCAGATTGCTGCAAGTTGGCGGTCGCGTTCGGAATCACCCATCATCACGGAAGCCGTCAAATCGATGTCCCACTTGGCCGCCGCCTCCTGCACCATCCCGGGCCGCGGCTTCCGGCAGTTGCAGGTTCCCTCCTCGTGAGGACAGCACCAGACGTCATCAAGCGGCGCGCCACGAGCGGCCAGTGTTGCACGCATTCGGCGGTGTATCTCCGCGATCGTCTCCCCGGACACCAGCCCCCGGGCAATGGAGCGCTGATTCGTGACCACGATCACCAGATAGCCAAGCGCCCGGAACAAACGAAGCCAATCGACGATGCCGGGTATGAGCTCGAAGTCTTCCCAGCGGCGTATATAGTCGCCCGGTAGTGGGGCTACGTTGATGACACCGTCGCGGTCCAGGAACACACAGCGCCGCTTCATCACAACCCGCTCCCATGGTGGACGATGCGGGTCCCGTGAGGGCTGAAAGCGAATGAAACTTCGGTGAGATCGGTGAGCGCCGACCGCAGCGCGTCCTGCCTGCCCGGTTCGCAGTAGAAAAGCAGGAAGCCGCCCCCGCCGGCTCCCAGCAACTTCCCGCCCACCGCGCCGGCCGCGAGACCCCGCTCGTAGATCCCGTCAATGGCCGGCCTCGAGATTGTGCATTCGAGCGACTTCTTGACGCGCCACGACGCGTCCAACAGTCGGCCGAACTCTTCGAGCTCTTCACCCCGCGTGATGACGTCGCGCATCCGGCGCGCGATGTCGCATAGCTCGGCGAGGGCCGGGAGATTGGTTTCGGCGCGCTTGCTCTGCCTTTCCAGCACCTCCCGGGCGCTGCGGGTGATGCCCGTGAAGAACACGATCAGCCTCCGGTCGAGCTCGCGATAGGTCTCTTTCGAACAGAGAACCGGTTCTACCCGCACTCGGTCATCCCGGCAAAACTGGATGAACTGCAGCCCCCCGTAGGCCGCGATGTACTGGTCCTGCTTGCCGATTGGTTCGCCCAGCCTGTCGATCTCGATGCGGCAAGCCTCCTCGGCCAGCACGTTGGGCGTGACCGTTTCTCCCTTGAAGGCATAGAGCGCGTGCAGCAGTCCGACCGTGAAACTGCTCGACGAGCCCATCCCCGCCTCCGCGGGCAGGTCAGCCATCGAGACAACCTCCAGGGGCTGGCTCGCCCCCACGCTGCGAAGACACTCACGCACAATCGGATGTTGCACCTCCTCGACCGATCCGGCATATTCGGTCCGCGAATAGCTGACACGGAACTGGCCACCGAAATGGGGCTTCACGGCCAGGTACATGTACTTGTCGATCGCCGTGCAAAGCACCGCGCCCGGCTGCCGGGCGTAGCTCGAAGCCAGGTCCGACCCGCCCCCGGCGAAACTGATGCGGAAAGGAGTGCGAGTGATGATCATCGAACCAGGTATTCCTCGATGTCCCGTAAGCGCTCCGGCGTGCCGATGTCGTAGAAACGCTGCCGGGTTTCGAAGGCGTACATGGTTCCCCGCCGGATCAGGCGCGTATAGAGATCGCCCTCCAGCGACAACCTTTCAGGGCCGTCCCAGGCTTCGACAACGGCACGACGAAGCGCGGCGACTCCGGCATCGACGTGTGTGAGGCAGCCGGCCTCCGTGGCGTCCTTCGCATACCGGATAATCCGCCCATCACTGCCCAAAGCGACATTGTTGCGCACCGTCGTGTCGCCGCGCCGGTTGTCGTATACCACCAGCACGCCTTCAGCGTCGTACCGCCTCAAGAGTGCAACGACCTCCTCGTACTCG
>CAYLSS010000575.1:0-3997 GCA_964385765.1 uncultured Solibacteraceae bacterium | reverse complement strand
ATCTCCATCTATCCTATTGCAATTGCGATGTTTATTTTTTTTTATCCCGGCTCTTGAATGCGTCCGGAAGCGGATGTATAATCTGGCCCAGGCCACATAAACGAAATTCGAACAAAGATGGCTGTTTTGCGCTAAAAGGGGGTCAGTTTCGCCGGACCGTCTTCCGGTGGGCTAGCCAAGATTAGGTGTTCGATTAACCAGGGGAAGTACATTATGAAGCAAACCGCCAGATGCACGCTGCTACTGGCTGCCTGTGCGTTGTTGTGCGCGGGAATTCTTTACAGTCAGACATTTACGGGCGCGATCCGAGGCGTCGTTACGGACGCTTCCGGGGCGTCCGTTCCGGGGGCAAAGGTCACCATCAGTGACGTTGCTCGTGGCCAGGATCACGTTGCCGAAACCGACGCTCAAGGACGGTACGTCGTGCCGAACCTTCAGCCCTCTACGTATATGCTCACGGTCGAGGCCGCTGGATTCCAAACCTACCAGCGCAACCCGTTCGACCTTCAGGTGCAACAGCAGGTAACCATCGATGTGCAGTTGGAATTGGGTGAGGTTACGACCGTTGTCGAGGTCGAAGCTGCCCAACCACTGTTGAACACGACCATCGCCAACCTCGGTCAGGTCATAGAAAACAAGTACATTCTGCAGTTGCCGCTCGTTTCGCGGAACGCGATGGCGCTGACGTACTTAACGCCGGGAGTAGTCCGATCCGGCGGGCGCATGGGCGGCCAGAACAACACCAACTTCGTGGCCAATGGCTCGCGTAACTCGACCGCTGACGTGCTGCTTGACGGCGTTACCGTGACCAATCCAGAACAGAACAGCGGCATCACCCAACTCAAGTATCAACCATCCGTCGACGCCGTACAGGAGTTTAAGGTCCAGACCAACTTTTTCTCCGCTGAGTTTGGCCAGACCGGCGGGGCCGTCATCAACATGGTGACCAAGTCCGGTACCAACGAATTCCACGGAACCGGCTACTATTTCCGCCGCGACGATTCGCTCGACGCCAACAGCTTCTTCGCCAACCGGCAAGGCAGCCCGCGACCCGACCGCGCCCGCGACCAGTACGGCGGCGTCATCGGCGGCCCGGTCAAGAAGGACAAGGTCTTCTTCTTCGCTAATTTCGAGCGGACCGAGGACAATGCTCCGCTCTCGCACACCGCTAGGTATCCTACCGCTCTCGAGCGGGCTGGCGACTTCTCGGAAACCTTCACCGGAGGTGGAGCGCCGGTCCAAATCTTTAACCCGCTGGATACCATGGAGGATCCGAACAACCCAGGGGATATCCTTCGGGCGCCATTTCCAGGCAACGTGATCCCGCAGTCCATGATGGATCCGGTTTCGTTGAAAGCGGCGGCGTTCTTTCCCGAACCAACCAGTGAAGGCTTCGGTCCGAACCGGCAGCAGAATTGGTTCGCCCAGGCGCCTCGACCGGATACGTCGAACCAGATCCTTGGAAAAGGAGATATCAATGTCTCCGACCAGGGCCGGATGTCGCTCCGCTTCAGCCGTTCCTGGAGCAACAACGATCCTCCAAACCTGTTTGGCGAGGGCAATCCTGCTTACGCCTTCAATGAGGGCCCTTCCAGTAACACGGTTTACACCGGTACTGCTTCTTACACGCATACCGCCAGCCCAACCACCATCATCGAAGTCAGATACGGGGTCTTGCGGGTGGACTTTAACCGCGACCCCATGGAGAGCTTCAACCCGACCGAACTCGGCCTCCCCGCCGGCGTGGCCGAAAACGCCGCCTTCCTCACCTTCCCCGAATTCGAGCCGGAAGGCTATGGAGACATCGGCACCGAAGGCTGGCTGATCATCGGCCGCGGCGAGGATGTCAACCAGATCACCGGCGGCGTCACCAAGATCGCCGGCGCCCACAACTTGAAGGTCGGCGGTGAGTTCCGTCACCAGCGGCTGGACTATCTGCAGCCGGGTTACCCGTCCGGATTCCATCGCTTCGAGCGCCAGTCTACTCGCGAGAAGCGGTTTGGCTTCGCTGGCGATCAAGGCGACGGTCTCGCGTCCATGCTGCTCGGCTGGTATGCCGGTTGGGCCGGAACGCAACACCACGACCCGTGGTCCTTCTCTCGTTCCCAGTATTACGGCATGTATGTGCAGGATGACTGGAAAGCCACTCGCAAGCTGACCGTCAACCTCGGCCTCCGGTATGACTTCGACATCCCACGCTGGGAAAAAGAGAACCGCTACAGCTACTGGGACTTCGACACCCCGTCATCTATTGACGGCCAGTTGCCGCAGTTCGATCTCCGCGGCGTCTACGCTTTCACCGATGACGAGACCCGGAGCGACTTTGAGGGCGACTACAACAACTTCCAGCCGCGCCTCGGCCTGGCGTACGCGCTGAATGACAAGACATCGCTCCGCGCCGGCTACGGCCTCTTCTACGCCCTATCTCGGGCGACGGTGAAGGGCCACCTCGGATCGGGCTTCCAGTCTGAGTCGAGTATCACGGCTTCCGAGGACGGCAACCGGACCCGCTTCGCCGCGCCGTCGAATCCTTATCCGAATGGCTTCAATCTGCCGCCGGGCCGCAGCCTGGGCATCGACACCTTCCTGGGTCTCGGCGCGGGCACCACCAACCGCGAGAACAACAATCCGCAATACCAAAGCTGGAACTTCTCGATCCAGCGGCAGATTCCGGGCAACGCGGTTCTCGAGGCCAACTATACCGGCAGCAAGGGCACCCGTCTGCTCTTCGCGGGTGACACCAACCTGCAACGGCTCGATCCGCTCTTCTGGGATCTCGGCCGTACCCAATTGGACACCCGGGTTCCGAACCCGTTCCACGGCGTCATCACCGATGAGCGCTCCACCTTGAGCCGCGAAACAGTCGTACTGAACCGGCTCTTCCGCAACATGCCGCACTTCAACGGCGCCAGCCAGAGCGAAACGCAGCGCGGCAACTCCAGCTACCATGCTCTGCAGCTCAAGTACGAGAAACGCTTCTCGCGCGGCCTCCAGATGCTGATGCATTACACGTGGTCGAAGATGATCGATGACATCAGCCACGGAGGCGGCAACCTCAACTGGCTTGGTGGAAACACCTCCGTCCAGGATTGGTCCAACCTGCGCAACGAACGGGCCCTTTCCGCGCACGACGTTGCTCATCGCTACGTTCTGAGCTGGTCCTACCAGCTTCCCATCGGCACGGGACGCGCGGTCGGTACTGACTGGGGTCGCGTCACCAACGCTCTTCTCGGCGGCTGGGAGGTCAGCGGAATCGCCAGCCTGCAGACCGGCGTTCCGATACAGGTGAACCAAAACGGCGGTGTTCTGTGGGATGCCACCCAGAGACCGCACTTGGTCGGGGATCCTGACCCAGGCGGCTCTGTCACCGAACGATTCGATTCCGGCCAGTGGTTCAATGAAAGCGCATTCGAGCAGCCGGAACCGGACACGATTGGCTCGGCGCCTCGCAATCTCAACTACCGCACTCCGCCGCTCGCCAACGTCGATCTGGCGATCTTCAAGAGCTTCCAGATCAAGGAAGCCATGCGGGGTGAATTCCGGTGGGAGATGGACAACGCCACCAACACACCCACATTTGGTTCGCCAAACGCCAGCTTCGGCAGTAACGCATTCGGCCGCATTAATGGCTACGCCAGCGGCCGCGGTGCACGCCAGATCCAGATCGGACTGAAGTTCTACTTCTAGCCCGACACGGATCAATTAGACCCATCAAAGCGCGGGGACTCGGCAACAGTCCCCGCGCTTTTCTAATAATGAGAAAATTAAAGGAATGCAGGGCGGGCTGAGTTTACTTCTGTCCATCTCTCTGGCAGCCGCGACCGCCGCCCGAGCCTCCGAGCCCATCCATTACATCGACGTTGCCCCGAATTCCGACTTCTCCTACATCACCAACAATGACTTCTCCGGCCGGAAGTATTTTCCGCAGCCAATGTGCGGCGGCGTTGCCATCTTCGACTACGATCAGGACGGCTGGATGGACATCTACTTCACCAAC
>CAYLSS010000574.1:2582-3998 GCA_964385765.1 uncultured Solibacteraceae bacterium | reverse complement strand
CATTCTGAGCGAGTCCTATCAAGTGCGCGTCAACGGAGAAGAGCCGTGGAGCCGAGAACAGCGGGCGCTGATCGACGACAGGCGCCTGAAGTTCATCGGATCTTCCACTGGTGAGCGGGAACTCTACGATCTTCAAGTGGACCCTGGCGAAAGGACAAATATTCTCGTCCACGGGTCCTCGGAGGCACGAGAGCTGGAAGCGCGATATGCAGCGATTATCAGGGACTCCCGCCGCCGGCAAGGGGCGCGGTCCGAAATCAGCCCGCAGGCAATCGATCGGCTCCGTTCGCTGGGATATGTGCGCTGAAACCAATCGGCCGGGGTGATGTCAGGAAGCGCCCGCTCCCACTTTCTGCCCCTGCCCGTCCTCGTGCTCCGATTCCTGTCCATTGCGACCGCAGGCGCCGCATTGGATCTGCCCGTTCGGCCCGACCACTTTCGGGCCGCCGCACGAGCCGCTCAGGCATTTTCCCTTGAGAATCACTCCGACCGCCATTACCAGCATGGCGACGGCGATCACGGCCACGGATATGATCACGATGGTCATTTTTTCGCTCCTATTGTGCTTTGCCGGCCGAACCAATCATCAAATTGCGGCGTCGTTCGTTCGGCGAAGCTGCCGTCCGCCTCTCGCGAAAGGAATAGAACGGCGAGGTCGTTTTCCAGGGCTACTTGGAACCCCTCTTCTTCGCCCAGTACCAAAAGACCGGTAGCGAAGGCGTCCGCCTCCATACAGAACGGACCCACTACTGATACTGATGCGAGACGATGGCGGATCGGTTGCGCGGTTCGGGGGTCGATGATGTGCGAATACCGTACACCAAGCTCTTCATAGTAGTTGCGGTAGTCGCCGGACGTCGCCATAGCCAGATCGGATAGGGCAAGCACCCTGTGGAAGGAACCGGCAGCCTCACCAGGCCGTTCGATAGCAATTTTCCAGGGCTGGCCAAACCGATTGGTTCCGCCCGTTCGGACTTCTCCGCCTACCTCCACCATTACGTTGTCAAAGCCTTCCGCCGCCAACGCTTCGCTGGTCTGATCGACTGCGTAGCCCTTGGCAATCCCCGACAAATCGCATCGCACCGCTCCGGATGACTTCTGAATCGTGGACTCCGTCTCGTCGATTTCGATCTCCTCCCAGCCCGTGTATTCCGCCAGCGTCTGCAATCTGGCTTCTTCGGGAACAGTCTGGGGCTTACCTGGAGGACCGAAGCCCCAGGCGTCCACCAGAGGCCCAACGGTGATGTCATAGGCGCCCCGAGTGGCTGCTCCCGCCTCCCTGGCCGCCATGAGAACCTCGAGCAGCTCCGAAGAAACCCGGAACGGAACGCGACCCTTATGGCGATTCAGTCTGGAAAGCTCGGATTCTTCGACATAGGTGGACATCCGAGCATTTACGGCGTCCAGCTCAGCACG
>CAYLSS010000574.1:0-2572 GCA_964385765.1 uncultured Solibacteraceae bacterium | reverse complement strand
GCGCAGTTCCTGCGCCTCAGTTTCGGATAACTCGACGGCCGAAACCACCTTGACCGAGTAGCTGGTACCCATCACCTTGCCCTGGAAGGCATACTCGGTACGATCAGGGCCACTGGTGCAGGCCGTGGAAAGGAATAGGAGGGCGACGCCGAGCAGCGCCGCCCTCGCAAAGCAGTTCATGCAATCACAAATCTAGCCGCCGAAGTCGTCGAACATGATGTTCTCCGGTTCCACGCCCAGGTTGTCGAGCATTTTGAAGCAGGCCGACATCATCGGCGGCGGGCCGCAGAGGTAATATTCGATGTCTTCAGGCGCCGGATGATCCTTCAGATAATTCTCGTAGAGCACCTGGTGGATGAAGCCGGTATAGCCTTTCCAGTTGTCCTCGGGCAGCGGCTCGGAAAGCGCCAGGTGCCAGGTGAAGTTCGGGTACTCTTCGGCGAGTTTGTTGAAATCTTCCACGTAGAACGCCTCGCGGAGGCTCCGCGCACCATACCAAAAGGTCACCTTGCGCTTGGTGTGCAAGCGCCGGAACTGATCGAAGATATGAGACCTCATCGGCGCCATGCCCGCGCCACCGCCAATGAAGCACATCTCGCGGTTCGTGTTTTTCGCGAAGAATTCACCGTAGGGGCCGGAGATGGTGACCTCATCACCCGGCTTGAGGCCGAAAATGTACGACGACATCTTGCCCGGCGGCGTGTCTTCAGGAGCGCGCGGAGGCGGACTCGCGATGCGAACGTTGAGCATGATCACACCGTACTCTTCCGGGTAATTGGCCATCGAGTAGGCACGCGTGACCTCTTCGTTCACCTTCGAGGTATATCGCCACATGTTGAACTTGTCCCAATCCTCGCGGAACTTGTCCTCGACTTCGAAGTCCTCGTACTCGACCACGTGAGGCGGGCACTCGATCTGGATATAGCCGCCTGCCTTGAACGGTACGGCTTGCCCTTCGGGCAGTTCGAGGACCAGCTCCTTAATGAAGGTGGCCACGTTGCGATTGGATCGCACCTTGCACTTCCACTTGCGGACGGCGAAGACCTCGGGAGGAACCTGGATCTTCATGTCCTCCTTAACCTTCACCTGGCAGGCCAGGCGGCAGCCCTCCCGCGCTTCGCCGCGGGAGATGTGCGGCTCCTCGGTGGGCAGCATGGCCCCGCCGCCCTCGATGACGTCCACTTTGCAGGTGGCGCAACTACCTTTGCCACCGCAAGCGGACGGAATGAAGATTTTGTTATCCGCAAGAGTGGCAAGCAGGTTGCCGCCCGCCTGCGTGTGGATCGCCTTGTCAGGGTCATCGTTGATGACGATCGTCACATCGCCGCTGGCGACCAGTTTGTTCTTGGCCACCATCAAACCCCCAACGAGTGCCACGATCACTCCCGTGAACATGAGTACGCCGAGGAATACGGTTTCCATGAATCAATTCTCCCTGCTTCTACTGATGCGCCTCTGCCAGGCGATGCGCCACTACAACTGAATACCGGCAAACGCCATGAAGCCGATCGCCATCAGGCCGGTCACCATGAAGGTCATGCCCAACCCCCGCAGCGGGCGCGGCACGTTGCTATATTCCATCCGTTCCCTGATCGACGCCAGCGCCACGATCGCGAGAAACCAGCCGATCCCCGATCCAATTCCGAACACGACGCTTTCTGCCAGCGTGTAGTCGCGGTTCACCATGAACAACGACGCACCGAGGATGGCGCAATTCACCGCGATCAGGGGCAGGAAAACGCCGAGCGTCGTATAGAGCGCCGGCGCGAACTTGTCGGTCGCCATCTCGACTATCTGGACCATCGCGGCGATGGTTCCGATGTAGCAAAGGAATCCGAGAAACGAGAGATCGTAATTGGCCAACTCAGGACTCAGCCAGGCGAGCGCGCCCTTTTCGAGCATGTAGTTGTGAATCAGATTGTTCATCGGCACGGTGATGGTCAGTACGAAGATGACCGCCGAGCCGAGACCGAGCGCGGTGCTGACCTTCTTGGATACGGCTAGAAACGAGCACATGCCCAGGAAGAAGGCCAGCGCCATATTCTCGACAAAGATGGCTTTAATCGCGAGATTCAGATAGTGTTCCATTGTCTCAGCCCTCCTCCTCGATCTGGTTCGTCTTCCAGGAACGCAGGATCCAGATGAAGATTCCGATGATGAAGAACGCTCCCGCCGAGGTCACCAGCAGCCCGTTAGGGTCATACCAACCCCCCTCGGTGATGAGCGGAAAGACTGGCTGACCAAAGAGCTTGCCGCTGCCGCCGAGCTCACGGAAGAACGCGGTGGCCAGCAGGATGACGCTGTAGCCGAGTCCGTTCCCGATGCCGTCGAGCAGGCTCATCCCGGGTCCGTTCTGCATCGCGAAGGCCTCTGCCCGGCCCATGATGATGCAGTTGGTAATGATCAGACCAACGAAGACCGACAACTGTTTGCTGATCTCGTAGACGTACGCCTTGAGCACCTGGTCCGTAATGATCACGAGCGAGGCGATGATCGTAAGTTGCACGATAATCCGGATGCTGCCCGGAATCTGGTTGCGGATCAGGCTGACCGAGAGATTTGACAGCGCCAG
>CAYLSS010000573.1:0-4000 GCA_964385765.1 uncultured Solibacteraceae bacterium | reverse complement strand
TCACCTCGGCCGCCGGCCGGTCGCTGGCGCCGCGGATTGCCTGGCCGCTGTTGGCGTCTTCCGTTCCCGGCGGCGGCTCATTCGATCCAAACGCCGGTCCCTCGGTGATGAAGGTGTTTTTCGATTTCTTCTTCTCTTCTTCCTGCGGCTTATGGATCAGCGAGTCGGTATAGAAGCCCATATTGTCGATGTGTACCAGGCGCCACTCCTCCTCGCCCGTCATCGGATCCTCGTAGCGCCGCCGAAGGAAGCGGATTTCTCCTTTTTCGAGCTCATCCAGCGAGGAGGGATACTTCTTGTGCTTCCGCACGTAGAGCTGGATGGCTCGCTTGTACTCCTCGCCTCGGTAGATGAGACTCTGCTCCTTGATCCGCTGCGATTCGAAGACGAGCCGCGGCATCTCCTTGTAGAGCATCAGCGCCACCGTCGCCGCCATTGCAAACACCAGAAGCAGCGCGAACCCGCGTTCTCTCTTCCGCTTGCCTTGATATCCTCCGCGCGCCACTAGCCGCGTACCTCCTCGAGCTTCAGTGTTTGTTTGTGGTTATGTTCGGTATCCTCTACCACTGCCGAGTTGACATTGATCTGAACGATCTTGTAACGCCCTTTCTTGACCAGTTCGCCTTCGGCGGCGATGAATATCTCTTCTCCGTCCAGGAAGAAGGCGCGCTTGTCCAGTTCCGCCCGCTGGGGATCGATGAAACCATAGAACTTCAATGGGATTGGCGGCGGCGGTGGTTTCCGCGGCGTCCTCTTGGTGGCTTCGGCAGCGGCTTCGCGCTGCTTCTTGCGCATCTCTTCGAGGACCTTCGCTTCCACCTTTGGCTCCGGTTTCGGCGGCGCCGGCGGCCTCCCGAACTCGAACAGGCTCCGGTCCACGTCGCCGACCTCAACCTCCTGGAGTTTCGCCAGCAAATCCAGACGCAAAGTGGGATCAATCTCCATTGGGTCGAGTGGAGCATCGTCTTGCCGGGAGCCGATCGACGGCCGGAACTCCAGGCCACCTCTCTGGTAGCGGCTGCGGCGGGTGGACCGCTCGCTGTCGCGCCGGGCAGGGGCGTATGCACCCGGGTTTCGGGGTTCCGGATCGGGCTGGTTAGCCGGAGAAGCGGTTCGCGCCGCCCGGGACGGACCCGCATCTTCCCCGCCGAAAAACAGGAAATACGATGCCACGCAAAGCAATCCGATTAGGACGGCGACCTTCTTGGGTTCAGCCCCGAGCTTCATTCCGTTGCCACCTCCTCGATCGGTTCCGGTTCCGTATTCTCCTCCGGCGGAGCTGGCGCCGGCTCCGCCTCGTCTGGAGCCTGGTTCTCGACCGGCGCCGGTCGCGTCCCCTCGATGACAAAGGCGTTCATCTTGAAATTCATCTTGAGGCCGCCGGTCTCGGTGCGCTCCGGCGACGCGGTCAATGTGTCGAGAATGAGGAAGCGAAGCGAGCGGTCGATCCGGTTGATGAACTCGAGCAGGTTGGCGTACTGCCCTTCGTAGTTGCCGGAGATGGTCATCATCGACAGATTCGTACTGCCTTCGACCGGCTCGTAGGCGAAGGTATGCTCTCCCTGCACCACGCCGGAGGCGTCAGCCGCTTTCTTTAACTCGACCACGATGGTCGATGAGGCCGTGCGGCGGTCCATGAAGTACTGGTTCATGAAGTCGTCGCCTTCCATCCTTGCCTGGCGCGCTTTCTCGACCACTGCGCGCAGTTGCTCGAGCGACCGTTCGGTCTGCGACACTTCAGCTCGCAAAACACCCAACCGCCGCTCCAACTCCGCCGGGGACGCCGCCCATGGACGCACCAGAAACAACGCCGCGGTCACGTTGGCCACAAGCAGGAGCGCGAGAATGGCGCGCACCAGCAGTCGCGGATCCTTCCGGATCTCAGCCGGCGAACCCGGCAGCGCCGTGCGCAGCTTCTCGAGGCTAGAGCTGACGTTCATAGTTCACGGTTACGCGGTAACGGTACAAAGGCTCGGTGTCGGTCGGCGGCAGAGACGCGGAGACTGACGTCGAGCTAAACAAAGCCGACCCTTCGATGGCCCGAAGCAGTTCGACCACGGGGTCGGTATCTTGCGAGGCCACCACCATCTCCAACTGGATTTCATTGTCGTAGGTCACTCTCGGCCGTACCTGCATCAGCTTTACGTTGTAAGGCAGCACCAGCGCGAGATCGCCGAACAGCAGCGTCCAGCTAATCCCTTTGCGGCGCAGCAGTGAGTTCAGGAAGAGGCTGCGTTCGAAGACGATCTCGTTCTCCGGACGCATCAACTCGGCGCGCAGGTTGGCTTCTTCGGCCTGCAGCCTGCGCAGCTCCTCTTGCGCGGCGGCAATGGCCTGGGCGGTCTCCGTCCCCTCGCCGCGTTCGATGGAGATCAGGTAGACCTGCAACGCCAGGACCACAGTCATCAGCACGGCCGTGGCAATGGAGGCGACCAGAATCGGCCGGTCCCGCCGGAACGGCTGGCTGGCGAGGTTGATGTTCAATGTGCCCTTCATCGCTCTTATCTTCGCGTTAGTCTGCGGTCGCCTCCAGAAAGCCCAGGAGCCCGGCGTTGGTCTGGTCCGGGAGGCCCAGGCGGGAGCGCAACGGCTTCACGGCGACTCCGGACCCCGCCTCCTCGATCTCGGCGACCACCTCGTCTAGTCCACTGAACCCGCACGACAGAATCGAACTCGGACGCTGTCCTGACTGATCCTCGACATAAGCCAGCGTGGGGAACAAAACCGCCGATACCTCGTTCGGAGAGACGTCGGGCAGTTCCACGCATCGCAACAGCCGCAAGAACCCGCCTTCGGTTACGGCCACGCTCAGCGCCGGACCGCTCAGCTTCGCCAGTACCCGAATCCCCTCGCCGCCCACCAGCGACAGCGCCGCCAGGGATGACGTTGTGACGTAGCCCGGCTCGAAACCCGCGTTCCGGAAGGCCGCTTCGTAGCGGGCCACAATGTCCAGTGCCACCGCCGCAGCCACCACCTCGTAGTTCTTTGACCCACCCCCGGACTGCAAGTGATAGCTCACCCTCGCCGATTCCATGTCGAATGGAATGCTCTTCTTCATCCGGAAGCGGACCAGCGAGAGTTGTTCCTCCTTGTCCGAGGGAAAGTTGTCGAAATCGAGGACGGCCACGCGAGCGCAATAGTCGGGCAGAATCAGCGCGGCCGGCCGGCGGCTCTTTCCGTTCGGCGGGGTCATGGCGCGGATCTCCTCGAAAAACTCTTCCGGTTGCACGACATTGTCCTTGAGCGGCGAGATGGCAAGTACATTCTCGCCAAGGGGGTGAAAATCCATCTGCTGGCCCTGCTTCTGCCGCCGGGCGAACGCAATTCCGGTGGGTGAGATCTCGAACGCATAGGTGGGGGGTGGATCTTCGAGCACCCTCCGGACCTGCTTTAGAAAACTCACTTTCACTCGGCTTTACCCCTCGATGAAGGTCACCTTGTTGATCTCTTTGAGCGTCGTAATGCCGGCGCGCGCCTTCTCGATGGCCGACTCGCGCAGGAAGGTCATGCCCTCCTCGCGCGCCTGACGCCTGATTTCGGAGCTCGCCCGACGGTCCAGGATCATCTCGCGGATCTTCTCGCTGAGGTCGAGAAGCTCGTGGATCGCTGTCCGGCCCCGGAAGCCGGTCCCCCCGCATTCGAAGCATCCGTCGCCCTCGTAGAGCGGGACGTCGCGCCATTCTTCCGGGTCGAGGCCGCTCTCCCGCAGGTATTCATCCGAATGTCTGGCCGGCTTTTTGCAGTGCGGGCAGATCACGCGCACCAGCCGCTGCGCCAGGATACAGTTAAGCGCTGAGACGAAGTTGTATGGCTCGACGCCCATGTTCAGGAAGCGGCCCAGCACGTCCAGCACGTTGTTGGCGTGGACGGTGGTGAAGACAAGGTGCCCGGTCAGCGCCGCATTGATCGCGATCTGCGCCGTCTCCTGGTCGCGGATCTCGCCGACCATGATCTTGTCGGGATCGTGCCGCAGGATCGACCTCAGGCCGCGGGCGAACGT
>CAYLSS010000572.1:0-4016 GCA_964385765.1 uncultured Solibacteraceae bacterium | reverse complement strand
CTGATGGAAGGGGAAATCCATGGCGTCCACGGTTTGGAAAGGCTATCTTACCTTCGGACTGATCTCGATCCCGATCCGGTTGTTCGCCGCCGCCCGGAGCGAAAAGATCAGCTTCAACCAACTCCATAAGGAGTGCCACACACGCATCAAGCAGCAGCTTTACTGCCCGCACTGCGAGGAGACGGTGTCGCGTTCCGATGTCGTGAAGGGCTACGAGTACGCCAAGGACTCGTATGTCTTAGTGGAGGACGAAGAGATCAAGAAGCTGGCGCCGGAGTCCGCGGAAACCATGGAGATCCTCGAGTTTGTGAAGCTCGATGAAGTGGACCCGCTGCACTTCGATAATTCCTACTTTGCCGTTCCTGAAGGTCCGGGCCGGAAACCTTATCAGTTACTCGTCCGCACGATGGAGGAATCCGGCTATGCGGCCATGGCAAAAATCGCCATGCACCAGCGGGAGTATACGGTAGTGGTGCGGCCTCGCCAACATGGGCTGACGCTGCATACGATGTACTACCCCTCGGACATTCGCGAGGTGGAAGGCTACGGCACGCAAACGGACGTCGAAGTCAACAAGCAGGAGATCGAACTGGCGAGCAAGCTGGTCGAGAGCCTGGCGGGGAAGTTCGAGCCGGACAAATATCACGACGAGTACCAAAAGAGACTTCGCAAGCTGGTGGAGGCAAAGCAGGAAGGCGAACAGGTAAGTGTCGAGGAGCCGAAGCGCATGGCGCCGATCATCGACATGATGGAGGCGCTGCAGAAGAGCCTCGAGCATACACCGAAGAAACCTGCCGCGAAAGCCAAGGCCGCGCCGGCCAAGAAGGCCCAGCGCAAACGCAAGGTCGCGGGTTGATTCTCCACCAACGCCGGGCGGAAAAAAACTTCTCCGACGCGCTGACGAGAGGGGCGGATAGCTCACGCCATAACGGCCAGCTCAGGGGCGGCGGGCGCGGGTTGTTCTGCTGTTCGCTCGAGGCGGCGATCGTTTTCGAGGCGCTCGAAATCGGAGACATAGGTCATGACCGCCAGGCTCAGGTACCTGTCGTTTTCGCGGACCATCAGCTTCCGGCGGATGAACTCCTCAAGGACCTCGGCGACTTCCTGTTCCGTGACGTCGCCCAACTCCTGCATCGTTTCAACAATGCGGCGGAAGCTTCGGATCTTGTCGCAGTATTCGTACACCCGCGCGGCGAGGCCGCTGACGATCGTCTCGGGCCATATTGCCACCGGACGGCTGTCGCGAATCACCACCTGGGGGTCCAGCATGGCGCAATAGAGCTCATCCCGCCGGTCTTTCCATTGCGCGATAGCCTGTTCGAGCGCCGGCACGTGGCCGCCGTCGTCGATGGGCTCTTTGTAGTCAAAGTCGAAGTAATAGACCAGGTCAGATAGGGTCGCTTTATCGAATGGATAGATGTGCCGGAAGAAACGCAGAGGGCGGACGTTCGTGAAGCCCTTCGCTTCGGCGTGGTTGTAGTTTGGGCTGAAGCGGTCGAGCCGGATGGGACCGCAGCCGCTTGGCGGGTCGAGGTGGGTCAGGATCTCGGCCAGTTCCACGCTTCGCTGGTAGTCCTCCGGGGATTCGCCTGGGAATCCATACAGGAGGTTCCAGTCCGCCAGCATGCCGTATTGTTTGCTCCACTTGAGCGTCTGGATATTCATCAAGGAGTTGCTTCCCTTGTCCATCAGGTCCAGGACGTGGGTACTGAGGCTCTCGATGCCGGCCTGCACGGTAGCGCCAGCGTCCGCCAGCACCTTGATCTGGTCTTTCTTGAGATTCGCCTTCACTTCGCAGATCACGTTGGCGCCGAGCCTGCGGTGGGCGATCTCCGGAAGAAGATCCTTGAAGTAACCGGGTTCGAGTATGTTGTCAGTCAGTCGGAGGAGGCGAACGCCATAGCGACCGATCAGGTACTCCATTTCATCCATGGTGCGGGCGGCGCTCTTGGACCGGAACTTCATGGTCAGGCCGTTCAGTCCGCAGAAGGTGCAGTGCATCTTCTCGCCCCACCAGCAGCCACGGGCGCTTTCCATGAGCAGGCTCGGGTTGATGTTCGGCGCTAGTGGACTTCGGTGCAGCCGTTCGAAGTAGTCGTCGTAGTCGGGATACGGCAATGCTTCAAGATCTTCGATCATGCGCGCCGGTCGCGGATAGACACTCTGGCCGTTCCGGCGGGAAACAACGCCCGCCAGCCCATCGACCGGGTGCTGGTAGGCCAGCCGTTTCACCAATTCGGGGAAGCTCTCGTCCGCTTCACCCGAACAGACGAAGTCAATGAAGGGGACCGAGCGGTGGAGCGTGAGCCCCATGATCTCCTCGCAGTTCGCGCCGCCGAATACGATCACTTTGTTCGGATAACGCTGCTTGACCAGCCAGGCGAGAGCGAGGCTCGCCAGATTCTGCTCGAACAGCGACGTAAACCCGATGATGTCGTAGGCCTGCCAGGGAACGGACTCCAGACAATGCTGGAGGTAGGCCGGCACCTGCGTCCGGATGTGTTCCAGCCGGGCGGGGATTGCCTGGTCATTGCCGGAGTTGACGACCTCCTGATAGTATTCGGCGACCGGCGCCAGCCATTCTCCGAACAGAGATGCGGCGAACACTTGCTCCCCGGCCAGAATGGCGGGCAAGCGAAGGACGTACTCGTAGTCGTCCCACCCGATCATCTCGGCGAGGCCGAAGTTCAGATATTGAACGTCACAGGGGATGCCCTCGCGGTTCAACCGGCTCTTGAACAGTCCCAGAGCAAGAGACGGTGTGTCCAGCGCGGCGAAGGGCATGCTGATCAGTAATACGCGGCTCATGAAAGACCTCCCAGTCTGTGATGCGGCCGGCGGGTGACGCCCTCTACTCACTCGCCGGACGGTTGGCGCTTCGAATGCGTCGCCTTCCCTTCCGCCAGGTGCGCCGCCATGGCTTCGGCGATCGGCTGGCGGGTTCTTTCCTGAAGGTACATGAACTCTCCGGCCGTATTGACTTCAAAGAAGACATAGCCGGCGTGGCGAGTCAATCGAAAATCAATGCCCCCGTATTCGAGCCCGAGCGCCGACATCAGCTTACGTATCTTGCTTTCCAGTTCCGCGGGGAGCGTGTGCGGGCGGCATGGAATGGCGGCCATGTGCGTTCGATAGTCGACCGATTCCAACCGCTCGATATCGAACTCGGTGGCGAAGATTCTGTCGCCGATGACCGTGACCCGCACATCGCGAATCCCGGGCACGAGCGCCTGGAAGATCACGGGCGCATGACGAACGTCTCCGACCATCGCCATGTCCTGTTCACGCAGCGGGCGCGTAGGACACCATACCAGCCCTCGCTGGTTAAAAGCCTTGAAGACGACCTGGCGATTGTGTTGCTCCCAGAACTCCGTTACTTTCTCCGGTTCGTTGGTAATCAACGTCTCGGGAACTTGGAATCCGAGCCTGGCGCCCACCTTCAACTGAACCGGCTTGTACTCGGCGGCAATGTCATTGTCAATGTCGTTCACCCACAAGGCGTCGCAGCATCCCATCGCCCCGTATAGCGCGCTGACGCACTCTTGATAAGCGAAATCTCGCGCGGTCGCCTCCACGATCCGGGGGTCGACGACCATCGGCTGCGGACGACGCCACCAGAAGCTCTTCACGTCCTCGAGACAGATTCGCCCGTTGCGATGGACATTCAGAGAGATTGACGCGGCTTCAGATCCGAAGTTCCCGGACAGCCCCACGCTGCCCGGGAACCTCGACGTGTCGAAGATGAACACCTCTTCGCCGTGTTGCGACTCGAGGATGCTGCCGACGGTAACGGCGTGGACATCATCCTCCCTGGCACAAATGACAATCATGGGTTCGGCGGTGTCCTCGGTAAAGTGGCCCGTCTCAGTACGGCCACTTGGTGGTTAGTACGAAAGGCCCGCCCGGTATTCCTCCGGGATCGCCCTTCGGCTCGTAGCCCTTCGGGTCGCCTTTTGGATCGCCCTTCGGGTCGCCTTTCGGATCGAAGCCTTGGGGGTCGGACTGCTTGGGATCAA
>CAYLSS010000571.1:0-4017 GCA_964385765.1 uncultured Solibacteraceae bacterium | reverse complement strand
TTCCCAGCAAGGAGGCACCGCCGCCGAAAGCGGATGGATGAAGCTGTGCATGTCGGTGGAGTTCAGGTCCGCCTTTTCGTACCAGGTGGCCGCGGGCAGGACGATGTCCGAGTACAGCGCGGAGGTGTCCATGCGGAAGTTGAGATCGACAACCAGGTCCATCTTTCCTTGCGGAGCCGTTTCGTGCCAAGCGACCTCGCGGACCGAGCCTCCGGCGAGCTCCTCGGCGACCTCGTTGTGGTGCGTCCCGAGATAGTGCTTGAGGAAATACTCATGCCCTTTGGCGCTGGCCATCAGGGCATTGCCGCGCCAGATGTACCAGACGCGCGGCCAGTTATCGGGGGCATCCGGATCTTCAACGGCAAAATTGAGGCGTTTCTCTTTGAGTTGCCGGACCACATGGTCAACGACCTCCGAGTCACTTCGGGCGCCCGCCGCTTCCGCCTCGCGAACCACGCCTAGCGGGTTGCGGCTGAACTGTGGATAGAACGGCAGCCAGCCGTTGCGCACGGCCTTCACCTGTGTGTCCATGGTGTGGCCGCTGGCCAGCGAATCGCCGTTCCGGCCGGCCGGTACCGTGTGGTAGTCGGTAAACGAACGCTCGTAGCGCCATTGGTCCGTATGAACGTAGTGCCAGCTTGGGGCATTTTGCAGCCGCACCGCGGGCATCCAGTCCCTGGCGAACGCGATCGCCGACCAGGATTCCATTGGGGCAAGCTTCTCCTGGCCGACGTAGTGCGCCAGGCCGCCGCCGTTGACGCCCACGCAGCCGCAGAACATCAGCGCGTGGATGCCGGCGCGGTACATCAGATTGTTGTGATACCAGTGATTGATCCCGGCCCCGATGATGATGGTGCACTTGCCCTTTGTGAGATGGGCGGTCGTGGCCCACTCCCGAGCGAAGCGAATCAGCATCGCCCGGTCCATGCCCGTGTATTTCTCCGACCACGCCGGCGTGTAGGGGAGGTTCTCAGCGCTGTAGTCCTCGGGATACTCGCCCTCAAGACCCCTCGGCACTCCGTACTGCGCCATCAGCAGGTCATAGACGGTCGTGACCGTCACGGTTCCGCCGTCCGCGGTCTGCAGGCGCTTCACCGGAACCGCTCTCCGCAGAATGCTCCCTTTCCCGAAATCGTCCAACTCCACCTCGAGGACGCCGTCGTCCTGATCGAGGAATGTCAAAGTGGGCCGGATCTCCGTGCCGTCGACGCCGTCTTCCAGCGTCAAATTCCACTTCCCCTTCTCCTGTCCCCAGCGGAACCCGGAGCTACCCATTGGCATCTTCGGACGGTTGTCACCCTCATCCCACATGAGAAATTTCCAGTCACCATTCTCAGCGCCGGTATAGGGTTCCAGGCGGTTCGCTCGCAGCAGTTGCCCTGGCCGGTACACGTCCCCCTCGTGCTTCAGTTCCACCAGGTAAGGGGCGTCGGTGTACTTCTTTGTGTACTCGATGAAGTAGGGAACCTGTTGCTCGTGGTGGAATTCCTTCAGGATCACGTGGTTCACCGCCATCCACCACGCGCCGTCCTGACCCGCGTTCAACGCCACCCATTCATCGGCGTACTTGGAAACCTGACTGAAGTCCGGCGAGAAGACCCACATCTTGGTACCGTTGTGACGGGATTCGGCGGCGAAGTGGCAGTCAGGCGTCCGGGTCATGTTCAGGTTCGAGCCCATCACGGCCAGCAGCTTGGCGTTGTACCAGTCCGCCGACTCGTGGACGTCGGTTTGCTCACCCCAGCACTCGGGAGAGGCCGGCGGCAAGTCGCAATACCAGTCGTAGAACGACAGCGAAACGCCTCCCATCAGTTGCAGCATTCGCGCCCCGGCGGCATAGCTGATCATCGACATTGCCGGGATGGGGGAGAAGCCGGCAATGCGGTCGGGGCCGTACTTCTTGATGGTGTGAGTATTCGCCGCGGCCATCATCTCCAGGACCGTGTCCCAGTCCACCCGCCGAAAGCCTCCCTTGCCGCGCGCACGCTGCCAACGACCGCGCGCCTCCGGGTTCTCCACCAGAGATTTCCAGGCCTCCACCGGATCGTCGTGGTCGGCTTTTGCCTTGATCCACAGATCCAGGAGCGCACCTCGCGCGTACGGATACTTCACCCGCAGTGGACTGTAGAGGTACCAGGAGTACGAAATGCCCCGCTGGCAGCCGCGCGGTTCGTACGGGGGCAGTCCCGCCTCGAGCGACGGGTAATCCAGCCCTTGCATCTCCCACGTCACGATCCCGTTCTTCACATGGATCTGCCACGTGCAGCCCCCCGTACAGTTCACCCCGTGGGTGCTGCGCACGATCTTGTCGTGCTGCCATCGGTTCCGATAGAACTCCTCCCACCGGCGCAGCTTCGGGTCGAATTGGTCCTTGATCCAGACAAGCTCTTCATTTGCCATTACGCTTCACCTCTCGGTCGGTCGCCCGCGGCCAGCGGAGCTCGGACCGCGCGGAACCTCCACTTCCAGATCGCATCAAACGAGATCAGCGCCACAACGGCGCCGCCAAGCGCCAGGAAGAAGAAGTTCAAGAGCGCAACCGAGGTGTCCTGTCCGCCCTGCCGGGCGGAGTCCTCGAAGTAAGCGATCAACGGAAGAATCTCATCCTGCCCGAGCGGATGCCTCCGGAACAGAGGTCCCATGGTCGGTGTGGCGGGCGCCGCCAGCCATGCCCCCAAAGCCTGGCGGCCTTGGAGCCTTTCAAACACTCGCGTCAAATCGGGAGCCAGCCGGCCCCCACCCAGTCCGCCCAGTCCCTTCATCGTGTGGCACGAGATACACGCTGGAACTCCGCTGGCCAGGCCCCGTTCGCCGGTGAACATTTGCTTTCCAAGCTCAATCTCTCTTTGGGTGAATGGACGGTCCGTGATTTGTAGTCCTTTGAACTGCGACTCTGGCAGCTTCGATTCCTCCTCGATCAGATCGAGAAGGCTGGCCGCCGTTTCCGGCGTGAGTCCCGGAACGGTGGGCATCACGACCCCACGCGCTCCTTCGACGATCTGTTGGGCGTAGGGATCGCCGCTGTCGATCACCGCTTTCGGGTCCACAATGAACCTCGTGAGCCACTCCCGATCCTTCCGCTGCGTCACGTTCTTCAGATCAGGCCCGGTCAGCCGGCCGCCGCCGATGGTGTGACAACTGACGCAGTTCTGCTGAAAGAAGTCAGCCGCCTCCTGGGCGCCGAGGGCGACCGGGACCAGCAGCACCGCGGATACGAGATAGACAGACATCGGCATCGCTTTATTGTTCACGGCTGCTGGTTCTCCTCTGCGCTCAGCGCTTCCGGGAGGGAAGCGATGTCCGCCAGCGTCGTCATTTCCAGAAACTCGATGTAGGCGTTTCGTACGTCGCGCCACAGGATGTGCGCCGAGCAGGGATCACGATCCGAGCAATCCCCTTTTCCTAGTAGGCAAATCGGTTTCACCTGTGGAGCATCGAAGATTCCCACGACTTCGATCAAATGAATCTGCTCCGGGCTCTTCAAAAGCTTGTATCCGCCTCCACTGCCACGCGCTGTGGTCACCAACCCGGCATTCCGCATCGCCAACATCACCTTGGAGAGGTAATTAGCTGGTATATCAGCAAGTTCGGCGATGTCTCGCCCAAGCATCGCCTCTCCCGCCGGGATCCCGGCCAACTCCGTCAGGGCTCGTAGCGCGTACTGAGACGTCGTGGAAACCATTTGCGGATCTCTACATGAACAACTCTCTTGACATCCGTATCCAGATATATTCAATCCTCCGCGGGTTGTCAAGTGGAAAAATCAAGTTTGCCCTGTTCTGGGCCTAAGAGCGTCCACGTGCAATCCCTTGCCGTAGAGGGCCATCTCTTTTACACCGCCGAGCCCCTCTCAGTTTCTCCAACGGCGCCCTGGGGCCTGTCGCACTGGACTTCGAGGAGGACGCCCTCCTTGCATGGCTTCGGTTTGGAGCATCGTTGGACTGCCCAAAGCGATCAGCTCGCCACGATAGATCAGGCCGGTCCGGTCGCAGTACATCGGCGTCGTCCGTTTAGTTT
>CAYLSS010000570.1:2730-4017 GCA_964385765.1 uncultured Solibacteraceae bacterium | reverse complement strand
ACGCCGAATTGAACGCGCTCCGGCAGTCCGCGGCGAAACTCAAGGACGTCATACACAACCTTGGTTTTTAGCCAAAACTAAATACCCGGAGGATGGATCGCCGGACCTGCGATGCACGCCGTCATGCGCGCGGCCCCCTGCCAACGTTCGGCAGGGCCGCCAGCTTGGCACGTCCGGACCCCCCAGCAGAGTAGCCGGTCCTCGCCGGCGCCAACGGTGCGTTAGTAACCCGGCGGCGCCGGAAAGTGTCCGCGCGCATCTTCCAGGCGGACCGCCACCTCGAGCAGCAGTTCTTCTTCCCATGGCCGCCCGACCAGTTGAATCCCCACCGGAAGGCCGTCTTCTGTCTGGGTCATCGGAACAGTGATCGCCGGGAAGCCGAGCAGATTCACCGGCGTCATCGGCATCATTGCCTCGTCGTAGCCGATCGCTCCGGTGGGAAACGACCATTGACGCTCGCGGTGGCGAAAGGCTGTGACGCCCGCCGCCGGCCATAGCAGCATGCGCCGTCTCTCCATGTCACGCAGCAGACCGTTGCGCATCTTGTCGCGTGCCACCAGGGATTCGAAGACGTCCTTGCCCGACGGCGGGGGCTGGTCGAGATACTCCTCCCAAAGCTCACGGCCAGTCCAGTGGAGTTTGTCGGCCGAGCCCACAAGAATCTCCTTCATCACCGTAACCGTGAGCTTCCGGAAGAAGAAGGTCCAAAGCCCGGCAGCGCGGTCGAAAGCGGGCGGATCGTACTCCTCCACTTCGAAGCCGGCTGCCTCGAGCTTTGCCGCGGCTTGGCGGACGGCCGCCCGGCAGTCCGGCGACACCGTGACGCTCCCGGGCTGTTCCGTGAAGCCGATACGAAGTCCCTCGATGTCGGCTTCTTTGAGCGGAACCGGGGCCGAGAACGGGTCGAGCGGGTCATGCCCCGCCAGGACGCTAAACAACGCGCGCACATCGGCCGCCGTTCGGGCCATCGGACCGCCGACGCCCAGCATGCCGCCCGGGTGGACGATGTCCGGGAAGTGGCCGGTCGCGGGGCATCGACCCGGCGTCGGTTTCAGCCCGACGATCCCGCAACAATGAGCAGGGAAGCGAATCGAGCCGCCGCCGTCGCTGCCCACGCCTCCGGCCGAGCAGAATGAAGCGATCGCCGCCGATTCGCCTCCGCTCGATCCTCCCGGCGTTCGCTCCGGGTCCCAAGGGTTATTGGTTCGGCCGGTGATCCCGTTATCGGTCTCGTAGTTCATCAGGAATTCAGGGCAATTCGTCTTGCCCAGAATGATGGCGCCGGCG
>CAYLSS010000570.1:0-2720 GCA_964385765.1 uncultured Solibacteraceae bacterium | reverse complement strand
CCGGCGGACCTCAGCCTTCCTGCCGCTGCGGAATCCTCGTCCGCCCGGTGCTCGAGGCGGAGCTTCGAACCACAGTAGGTGGGAAGGCCGGCCAAGTCGAAACTGTCCTTAATCGTCACCGGAACACCGTGAAGGGGTCCCGCGGATCCGCTCGACTCGAGCTGCCGCGCCCGCTCCCGGGCCTCTTCGGCGAACAGGCGGACGAAGGGATTCAACACCGGCTGACATCTGTCAATCTGCGTCAAATGAGCGTTGACCAGCTCCAGCGGGGAAACACTCTTGCGCCGGAGGGCGCTTGCCATTCGCTCAAGTGTCCAGTGGTTCGGCATTCTTACTCTAGCCTACTCACTACCGCACCACCGCGGCATCGGAACATTACAAAACGACCCATAAACGTTACAATACGGAGCGTGGCCACGATGAGTTTCCAGCAGGCGCGCACCTGCATCGCCGAGAAGGTCAGCGTTGCGCGCAAGCCTCGTGCTATCGACGTTCCTTTCAGCGAGGCCGCCGGACGGGTTCTGGCCGAGCCGGTGCGATCTGACCGCGACTATCCGCCGCTGGCCCGCTCAATTCGCGATGGCTATGCGCTGCGGGCGGACGATCTTCCGGGATCATTCGAAGTGATTGGCGAGGTGCGCGCCGGCGATCGGTTCGGCGGCATCGTCGGCCCTGGACAGGCCGTCTCGATCATGACGGGGGCGGTAGTCCCGATGGGCGCCGACCAAGTGGTAATGCTGGAGCATACACGACAGGTCAACAACAACGTGTCGACCATGCGGCCGTCGCGTCCCGGCGAGTTCATCAACCCCCGAGGCTCCGAGGCCGCGGCCGGCGACATCCTTCTCCAGCCCGGCTGCCTGATCGACTATACGGTGGTCTGCCTGCTGGCCATGGTCGGCAAGGCGACCGTGAAGGTCTACCGGAAGCCGAAGGTGGCGATCGTCGCCACGGGTGACGAGATCGTGACGGTCGCGGCCAGCCCCCGGGAACACCAGGTGCGTAACTCGAACAGCTACTCCCTTGCCGCCCAGGTTGCAAGCGCCGGCGGGCTTGCCGATATACTGCCGGTGGCTCCGGACCAGTACGCTCCGACACGGAAGATCGCGGAGAAGGCCCTGCAGGCGGACCTGGTTCTGTTCTCTGGCGGTGTGTCGGCCGGAAAGTATGACGTGGTCGAGGAGGTACTGGCAAGCTTTGGCGCTGAGTTCCACTTCGACCGAACACTCATCCAGCCCGGCCAACCGACCGTTTTCGGCCAAGTGAAGGACATCTACTTCTTCGGCTTACCCGGCAACCCGATCTCGACGATGGTGACCTTCCGAGTCTTCGCGCAACTCGCGCTCGAGCTCCTTGCCGGACGCAAGCAGCCCATGCTGCCTTTCCTCTACTCGCGGCTGACGAAGCCGTTCAAGCACAAGACCGGGCTGACTCGATTTCTTCCCGCCGAGCTGAGTCGCGATGGCGGCGAATTGACACCGATTGACTGGCAAGGCTCAAGCGACGTCCCGGCGGTTGCGCGTGCCGGCGCGTTTCTTGTTGCCGATGCGGGCAGAGAGTCCTGGGAGGCGGGTGAGATGATGCCCGTTCTGCTGAAGTGAGCGAATTCTCTCACTACGACGAATCCGGCGAGGCCCGGATGGTTGACGTGTCAGCGAAGCAGACTAGTCGGCGAACGGCTCGCGCTCAAGCGTTCGTCAGGATCCGGTGCGACGTGCTCGATCGTCTCCCCGAAAACCCGAAGGGCAACCCGCTCGAAGTCGCTCGGATCGCCGGCATCATGGCCGCCAAAAGGACCGCTGATCTGATTCCGATGTGCCACCCGCTGCCGCTGTCGCACGCCGGTGTCGAAGTCACCGTGGAAGAGCATGGTGTGCGGATCGAAGCAATCGCGTCGACATCGGCCCAGACCGGTGTCGAGATGGAGGCCTTGACCGCGGCGTCAGTGGCCGCCTTGACCGTCTACGATATGACCAAAGCTCTCGACAAGTCGATCGAAATCCAGTCGATCTATCTCCTGGAGAAGACTGGCGGCAGAAGCGGCGACTATCGCCGTCCCGGCTCTTGAGCGCGATGCCCTTCTGCCGATTTCAATGATCAATTGTCCGCCGGGCGTACCCGGAAGCTGAGTTCCGGTTCGGCGCACTTGCCGCCGACAATCCAGGTTTGGCGCCACTGCCCGACATGGTTGGCGCGCATAACGCCTTCGAGCTCCAGATGTCCATCCTCGTCGGTGCTGCCGAAGCTGTGTCCGCTGCGCTCTCCGTCATGGTCCGCCCGCACGCGGACGGGCTGATTGGGGCGCCCCTGGATCCGGACCCGATAGCGGTCGCCAACCAGAAGAGTGTTTCCGTCGCCCGAGAAATTCGTAAAGCTCACTTTGGCCTCGCACGGTCCCTCCACTTGGTCCTTCTCTCCGGTGCGATAGACGAAGTCCTCGTGCAGCCACTCCTCCCCGCGCTTCATCAGCAGCCGCACGTGGACGTCGCGTCCGTCGTGCGGAATGCCGCGGACCATGGCTGAGGTCTTCTTTCCCTGGTCGCTCGCGTAGACGTCGTCGGTGTCGGGCGCGCTCCCGACTTTCAGATAGTACTGCTCCGCCTTGCCGCCGGACTCCCAGCGGAAAGTGATGGCGGATTCCTCGAGCCAGGAGCCGGGCTCCGGGTGGACCATGCGCAGATCGGTCACCGCCTGTTCGATCCGCCCGGTGATGTAGCCCA
>CAYLSS010000569.1:0-4023 GCA_964385765.1 uncultured Solibacteraceae bacterium | reverse complement strand
CAATCTTCGGCGTGCCAAGGGATCGCTCGTAGACGTCCAGGTACCGATCGAAGACGGAGAAGTCGTGGTCGTAGGTGGTCTCGCCCTTCCTGATCCAACGGACCATCGACTGGGCGTTGCCCTGATGGTAGGCGCCGGCGATGAGGTGGACCACGCAGAACCCGTTGCCGATCGACCGGGTGAGATCGAGGACCCG
The DNA here is from genome assembly GCA_964385765.1 of uncultured Solibacteraceae bacterium. Taxonomy (GTDB): domain Bacteria; phylum Acidobacteriota; class Terriglobia; order Bryobacterales; family Bryobacteraceae; genus CAWELS01. The sequence continues at coordinate 3,827 of CAYLSS010000569.1, read as the reverse complement.
GCCCATCAGGTCGAAATGTCGGTCGGACCAGAAAGGCACCTGATACGTGAGGGCGTTCGACTCGTGCGACTGCCAGATGTTGTTGCGGCAGGTGTAGTCGGCGACGGCGGGCATGGTCCAGGCGTGGACCTTGATGGTCTGCTTCACTTGCCCGCTCCCATCGACGCTTGGGACGACTTCGATCGCCTGTTCGCCTGGGACCGCAGGCCCATCGACACCGGCGGCGCCCAGGTCGCCACCACCTACGTCGGGGCCGCCGTGCGTTCGTTCTTCGCGCAGGGCGGCCGCAAGTGCTACGTCGTCCGCGTGGGCGATCCGTGGCCCCTCAGCGAAAGGCCGGACGACGCGGCCGTGCGTGCCGCGGACCTTATTCCGGGCTTTCCGCAGAACCTCGCGGCATTTCCCGCCGACCGTACGACCTGGCGCGGCCTGGGCGTGTTGCTCGGGTTGCCCGAAGTCGCCTTCGCGCTCGCACCGGATCTGCCTGACATCTTCGGCTCGGAACCTTTGGAGATTCAGGGCGATCCGCCCGACCTCGAGGGCGAGATCGAGGAACAGTTCGTCGAGTGCTCCGCTCCCGCGCCGCCACCCGAGCCGGACAGCGAAGCGCGCTTCTATGCCGCGCCGCGCTGTACGGCGGACGGCTACCGCGAATGGGCGCGCGCGGTGTGGCGCATCGCCCAATTCCTCCGTCTCCGCCGCCGCGAGATGCAGTTCATCGGCGCGTTGCCGCTTCCGGCACTCGGATCCGAGGCCGCCGTGAATCCCGTAGATTTCCTCGAGCGCACCGGGCCGCTCGCCGATCCGCTGGACGACGCGCAGGCCATCCGCATTTCGAGCGCTTTCGTGCAGTTGGCCTACCCCTGGGTGCGTACGCCGGCGTCGCGTAACCTGCCGCGCGAGCTGGAGTCACCCGACGGCGTCCTCGCTGGCGTGCTGGCGCGAAACGCCCTCGCACGCGGAGGCTTCCGTAGCGCCGCCAGTCTCGAGTTGGGAGACGTCTATGCGGTGGATCCCGTGATGGACCGGCCGCCGGTCGAGCGCGTCTCGGTTCTCGGCCCTACGCCGTCCGGGTTGCGATTGCTTTCCGACGTCACCACCAGCCGGGACGAAAACTACCGCCCGGCATCGGTGAGCCGCCTGACAGCGTCCGTCATGCGCGCGGCAAGGAGGCTGGGCGAGGAGTCGGCGTTCGATCCCAACGGTGAAAACCTGTGGGCGAGGCTTCGCGCGCGTCTGAATTCCTTGCTCGCCGGCCTGCACGCGCAGGGCGCGCTACGCGGCGACGCGAAAGAAGCGTTCGCCGTGATCTGTGACCGCACAACCATGACGCAACAGGATATCGACAGCGGCCGCGTGGTCGCCATCGTGGAGTTTCAGGCTGCGGTGCCCATCGAGCGGATCCATATCCGACTGGCGCTCGACGAAGGCGGACGAATCTCACTGCTCAGCAACAGTGTCGAGGAGGCGGCATGAGCCAGGACAACGAGCTCGCTCCCCTGGTGCTGTTTCGATTTCACGTCGACTTCAACGTCGCGCCGCTAAAGGATGCCGAGGCCGGCACGGTGCCGGTGTGCAGCGGATCGTTCGCCGAGTGCTCGGGACTCGAAGCCACCATGGAACCCAAGGTCATCAATGAAGGCGGCCTCAACTACGGCGCGCATCAGCGCGTCGGGAAGACCACCTTTGCCACCGTGATCCTCAAGCGCGGCATTACCACCACGCCACATGCGTGGCAGTGGTTCGAACTGGTGAATCGCAACAGCGGCTATGCCTACAGGATGTCCGCCACGGTCAACGTCTACACGCAATCAGGCGAGCCCGCGTGGGTTTGGAAGCTGGAGCGCGCCGTGCCGGTGAAGTTCAAGTTCGGCGACCTCAATGCCCGCGCCACGGAGGTCGGTGTCGAAGAGCTGCACTTGGCGCACGAGGGGCTGTCTATGTTGCCCGCCACCCAGGCCACGAGAGGACGACTATGAGCCGCCCCGAAGGATTCGAGTTCGCCGTCTTCCGCCCGCTCGACCAGGCGCAGGCGAAGGGTGTCAAGGAGGTCAAAGCGCTTTTCAACCCGGCGTCGCTCGAGCATTCGGTCAAGAACACACTCAAGGAACAGGGCAACGGCAGCAAGAAAAAACAGTACGTCACGCAAAGCACCGCACAGCTCTCGATGGAGCTGATCTTTGACACCACCGATACCGGCGAGGATGTCCGCACCCACACCAGCAAGCTCGAAGTCCTCATGAACCCGCTCGACCCAGGCAGCGGCAAAAAGAAGCAGGTCGCCACGGTGATGCAGTTCGAGTGGGGCGCCTATGCGTTCACGGGGATGATCGAGTCGCTCAAGCAGAAGCTCGACTTCTTCGCGCCCAACGGCGTTCCGCTGCGTTCCACGGTGAACCTCACCATGGCGCGGCAGGACGAGACGTTCGAGGCGAACCAAGCGGCCGTGGACGCCGAGCCGTCGTTCGACGCCATCGAAACGCCGACGACGCCGGATCAAGGTCCGGCCGCGGCCGCTGGCGCTGCGGGAGACCCGCGTGGAGCGCGCGCGCTGGCGGCAGCGAATGGCGAGGAGAGTCTCCGTTTCAGCGCCGGCGCCGGACTCGTTGTTGGTGGAGGCATCAGCCTGGGGGGCGCGGCCGCGTTCGCGAGCGGCGGCGTTGGCGCCGGTATCAGTGCGGGCGCCGGCTTTGGTATCAGCGGAGGAGCGGGCATCGGTGTTAGCGGCGGTGCGGGAATTGGAATCAGCGCCGGGGCGGGCGTCGGGATTGGTGCCAGCGCAGGCGTCGGTGGCGGCGCCCGTTTCGATGTCAGTGGCGGCGCGGGTTTGAGCATCGGCGCCTCGGCCGGCGCGAGCGCATCCGCGAGTTTCGGCGGCAGTGCTTCCGCTGGTGTCACCGCCTCGGCCGGCGCATTCGCCGGACTGCGCACCTCGGTCGAGCCGCCGCGTGTCTCTTTCGACACCGAATTGCTGACGGCCAAGGCCGAGACAGTCAGTATCTCCACCGACGAACATGCCACGTTCCAGGTCGGCGGCCAGGCCAATGTCACCGGGTCATCCAGCTTGTCCGCCGACGTCGGGGCGAAGGCGAACTTGAACGCAAGCATCACGTTTGACGAGGCGTAGCTATGGATATCCAGTTCGAACGAATCGAAGGCTCCGTCATGGATGAGCAGTCGCGGTCCGCCGCCGAAGCGCCCGCGGAGCCACCACGCGAGCCGGGCGACCCTGTCGCCAAACTGCGGCGCGACCTTTGCCGTCTGCGTCGGCGGGAGGAGCGGCTGCACGCCGACTGAGGAGACCATGCCGGAAGAATCGACAAGCCTGGAGGCCGTATATCTGCCAACCCCCACCGTCCAGATCGACGGTGAGGAGATGGCGAAACTCACGGCACTGATTCTCGGGCTGGAAATGCGCGAGGCCGAGGGCGGGCTGTGCGCGCTCGAACTGCGATTGAGCAACGTGGCCAGCGATCCGGGCGGCGGCTCCGACTTCGCGTTTGACGACAACAGCGCGATCGGGCTGGGGAAGGCGATCACCGTGTACGCGGGCGACGCCAACGGGCCGCAGGAGATCTTTCGCGGGACGATCACGGCGCTCGACGCGGAGTTTCCAGGGGAAGGTCCCCCGGAGATTGTCGTGCTCGCCGAGGATTCGCTGCAGCGCGCCCGAATGACCCGCCGCACGCGTGAGTATCGGGATATCTCCATTGAAGACCTGGCCGGCGGGATCGCCTCCGAACTGGGCCTTACGCCGGTCGTCACCGCCTTCCGCGACACTGTCGGCACATGGTTGCAGGTCAACGAGAGCGATCTCTCCTTCCTGC
>CAYLSS010000568.1:3810-4023 GCA_964385765.1 uncultured Solibacteraceae bacterium | reverse complement strand
GCTTCGACACCTCCCGGCGTGGATGCCATCATGGAACTTCTCGCCGAACGCTTCATCGTGACGGTGGAGGAAGCTGCCGCCGCGTGCGGGATTCCGGTCGAAAGAGTACAGGCGGATGCGCGTTCGAGTCCAGATCGAATTGGCTACCTGGCCGGCCCGCCGGCTGTCCTGTTTCACATGGTTGCTGCGCCGGTGGGGGGCGACGATGCGAGG
>CAYLSS010000568.1:0-3800 GCA_964385765.1 uncultured Solibacteraceae bacterium | reverse complement strand
AGCCGGATGCGCCGCGCCGTCATCGTCGCCAATCAGCGCATCTACGAAGAGGCCACGGCAGGTTCCACGGCTGCCGTCGGTTCCCCACACGGCGCCTTGCTCGGCCGCATCTTCCATGAAGTAGCCGCCGGGCTGCTCGAGCCCGGCCGCCCCGGACACTGGGGTTCCGCGCTCTCCGAGGAGTCCGTCGGTGAACCGAGGGAGTTGTCGAAGCACGTCTATTCGACCACGCTCGGTCCGCTGCTCGTGCGCTACCGCGCCACCCTCAGTGGAGCAGCCGCGGAAACTCTCGTTCTCTGGAAAGCGGTCCAGGATTTCTGCGGGTGGCTCTCCGACTTACTCAGTCAAGCACGGGAGCAAGGGTTGATACGTTACGACGGCAAGTCGGAGCGCTGGATCGGTGCCGAGAATCTGATCCGGTGCGAAGAAGAAATGCACGTCCGGATGGAAGAATCTGACTGGCGGGCGCCGGTGCTGATTACAGGGCGTCCGGACCTGGTGCTCCGGGTAAATCGCGTTTCAGGCCGGGAGTCACGGTGGTGCGTGGTGGAGTTCAAGAGCGGCCCCGGCTGTCCGGAAGCCGACCTTGTGCAAGCGTGTCTCTATCACGACCTGCTCTCGGACGGCGGAGCGGGCAGCGTTGCGCTCGTCCGGTTCTCTCCGGAGCGGCGGGAGATGGTGTTTCAGACCCGACAACTCGACCAGGTGCGGGCCGCCCTGCGGCGGCTGATCGGACAAATGGCCGGAGTTTCGGGCGCGCCAGGCCAGCCGTCGCCTCCTCCCCCAGTGCACCACGGCTGGCCGCGGCCGCCTCGCGACCGGGACCGCGAAGTGGGGAAAAAGATCGTCGCGACCTGTGGTGAGTTCCATACGGAGATCACCCTGGCCGGCGAGCCCATCGTCGGTCCCACCTTCATCCGCTACCAGGTCACCCCGGGCAAAGGCGTCAGCGTCTCAAGCGTGGTCAAGCAGAGCATTAATCTTCAGGCCCGGCTGAAGCTCAGCCGCGAGCCCCTGATCCATCTGCACGACGGCCAGGTGAGCATCGACATCCAGCGTCCGGATCGCGAAACTGTACCGTTCAAAGAGATCGCCGGCGACCTGCCCGAGCCGCACGATCCGGCCGGCTGCTCGAAGCTGCTGGTCGGGGTCGACCTCACCGGCAGGACCGTCTTCGCCGATCTCGCCGCCGATGCGCCGCAGATCCTCGTGGCCGGCACCACCGGCAGCGGAAAGAGCGAATGGCTGCGGAGCGTTGTCGCCAGTCTGCTCTCCGCCAACAGCCCGCGGACGCTGCGCCTCGTGCTGATTGATCCCAAGCGGAACGCCTTCACCGAACTCAGAGAGTCCCCTCACTTACTCGATTCCCGGTCATTGCTGGCGCCCCCCGCCGACGACGTTCTCCTGATGCTGGATCGTCTGATCGAAGAGATGGAACGCCGATTCTCGCTGCTCGAGGACGCCGGCGCCGACCACCTCACAAGCTACGTACATCAGACAGGACAACCGCTGCCCAGGATCGTTTGTGTGTGCGACGAGTATGCCGATCTCGTCATCGGACAGCCGAAACGGCGGGCGCAGATCGAGAATGCCGTCACCCGCATCGGGCAAAAAGGACGCGCCGCCGGGGTCCACTTGATTCTGGCTACGCAGCGTCCCAGTAAGGCTGTCATTACTGGAGTCCTTAAGGCGAACTTACCGGGACGTGTTGCCTTACGGGTCACCAATGCCATGGAGTCCCGATTGATCCTCGAATGCAAGGGCGCCGAGAATCTACTCGGCATGGGAGACCTGCTCTTCGGTATCGGACGCCCCGAGCGCCTGCAGAGCCCTTACCTGAATCCGCAAGAGCGCCGCCGGATCTTCGCGCCTGGTTCGAACTGACAGTTACTCGAGTTGTACAGATCCGAAGCCCTCCGTACTACCACGAGAAATCTGCAATAGTGCCGCAAATGTACGAGATGTCTTCTTCCGACAAACCGGGACCGACAGGCAGTGACAGCACCTCCCTAGCGGCCCTCTCGCTCTCCGGGAAGTCACCCTGCTTGTAACCCAGGTGGGCGAAACATTCCTGAAGGTGTAGCGGTGCCGGATAATAGACCTGGGTGCCGATGCCCGCCCTCGTGAGATGCTCGCGCAGAGCATCACGATGCGGAGTCCGTATCGTGAATTGGTTGTAAACGTGCCGCGTCTGGTACGGCGCGGACCGGGGAATCTGAACGGGAAGCCCGCGCGGCTCCAGCAGCCTGCGATAGGTAACGGCATTGTGCCGGCGCTCCGCCGTCCATTGATCGAGATAGGGGAGCTTCGCGCGGAGAATCGCCGCCTGCAGCGTGTCCATTCGCGAGTTAGTGCCAATCCACCGGTGGTGATAGCGTTCGGTTTCTCCATGGACGCGCAGCGAGGCGATCTTTGCCGCGAGCTCGCGGTTGTTAGTCCCCACCATTCCGGCATCGCCGGCGGCGCCGAGATTCTTGCTCGGGAAGAAGCTGAGACAGCCGGCGTCGCCTAGACTAAGAGCGCGACGCACCTTGTATTCCGCGCCAATCGCCTGCGCCGCGTCCTCGATGATGATGCACTCGTGGCGGCCCGCTGCTTCGCGGATCGGATCCATGTCGGCGCAGGCTCCGTAAAGGTGAACCGGCATGACCGCCCTCGCCCTTGGATGGTGGTGAAGAGTTTCGGCAAGTCGCTCCGGATCCATGTTGAAGGTCAGCGGGTCAATATCGGTGAACACGGGGCGCGCCCCGGCGCGGGCGATCGATCCGGCCGAGGCGAAAAACGTGAAAGGTGTCGTGACCACGCTATCGCCGGCTTCGATGTCTGCCGCCAGCAGCGACAGGTACAGGGCGTCCGAGCCCGAGGCGCATCCCACGGCGTGAGCCACGCCGCAGTAGACCGCAACCTCCTCTTCGAGAAGGCGGATGTCCTCCCCTAGAATGAACCGCTGGGAGTCCAGAATGCGCGTGGCCGCGGCGAGAATCACCTCGCGGATCGGGGTATTCTGGGCGCTGAGGTCGAGCAGTGGAATCTGGCGCCTGGCGAGTTTCGGCATGAAGTCCTTTCCTCCACATGTTGCCATACCGCGGGAAATTGGGACTTACGCCCTCGTGCTGTGGCGGAAAACACCGGGCGAAATCGTTGCCGGCCGCCTCGGGCGCGTCGAATCGCCGGCCGGCTGGTATGTGTACGCGGGTAGCGCGCTGGGAGCGGGTGGACTGCGGGCGCGAATCGGCCATCATGCTCAGGCGGCCCCGCGGCCGCACTGGCACATTGACGCCCTCCGGCGGGAGGCCCAACTGGTCGAGGTCTGGTGCTCAGGCGGCAGCCGGCGACGGGAACACGAGTGGGCCCGAGCCATCAGTGCGATGCGCGGCGCCATGGTACTCGCCAGCGGATTCGGCTCCTCGGACTGTAAGTGCGAAACGCACCTCTACCGCTTTCCGTGGAAGCCCTCCGCGGGCGCTTTCCTGCGCCGCCTCCGGGCCGGCGGACCCCACCCTTCAATCAAGGTTTGCGAATGGTCGGAGAACCCTGCAGCCAGCCGAGCGAGATGAAGAACTCATCCATCTTCCGGACAGTGTCGTAGTATGCCGTTCCGTCGTCCCGTTCGTAATTGAAGAAGCCGTGGGTCGCGCCTACGTATCCATGCAGCTCGCAACGATTCTTCAGCCGCCTCATCTTCGTGCAAAATGCCTCCACGGTGCGGTAGGGGACCGTCGTATCAGCCTCGCCATGGAAAACGACGGCCGGCGGCGTGCCGCGCCGGATATGGTGGAATGGCGAGATCTCCTTCGGAT
>CAYLSS010000567.1:0-4024 GCA_964385765.1 uncultured Solibacteraceae bacterium | reverse complement strand
ATTCCGCCCGACGCACTGCAACTCCAGCCGCTCTGCATGGACTGGACCTTCTGGTGCTACAAGTGCGGCTCCATGGCCTCGATGAAGACCTGCCCGCACGAAGAAAAAGCCGTCATCGACGAAAACGGCAAGTGGACCGGCCAAGGCGCGCGGCTCCTGCTCTCCGGCACGATGCTCCGCAAGGGCCTGAGCGAAGGCGCTCCTATCCCGGCCGAATTCTCGAGGCCCGAGGTGCTGGATATCCTGAAGGCGTACTACGCCGGGCTGAAAGAAAAGGTCGAGGTCAAGCTCCACGGCGCCGCAACAGGTGAAATGAAGAAGTAGCCGCGACCCACTCTCGAAGTCGAAAAGGCCGGTTCAGCGAACCGGCCTTTTCATTTGGGGCCTGGCGTGGCCGCGAATTCCTCGAATGACCGCGTGACGCCCGACTATCGCGTCTCCAACGTGATCTTGACCCCCTTGATCTTCTTGACTTCTTTCTTCTTTACCAGAAAGAACGCCACGCTCCGGTCCTGACTCGTGACATTGGCCTGCCGCATCGGCTGGGCGGACTCCATCAATGTCGCCGAGCGACGGGCGCCCACAAAGCCCATCACCTCGGTCACGTTGTCGCCCTTTGCCAGCTCGACGCCCTGAACATTCGCCGCCAGGCGGACCTCCTGCTCATCAAAGACCAACCGGTCGAATATGACCCCGATCATGCGATAGCTTTTATCCTGCGACGACTCTTGGAACACCACCAGGCGGCCATGGGCGACCGCTCCCTTCGGCGCCACAATTTCGTCCCCCTGTTTCGCATTCGAGCTGACTGTCGCTTGAATCGGATCACCCGGCATCGATTTGTCGGGATCCAACTCCGCATCCAGGACCAACTGCAGGCGCAGACCGGCGGGGAGATCCGCCACATTCCCAGCCAGGTCAGTCTCTCCGGCCGGATTCGCTCCAGCACGAATCATGCCCTCTGGAGCGGGATGCTCGAGAAAATCACTCAAGACCGTCTCGTTGCGAATCTTATGGCCGCTCCGATCAGCCATGGTGACCGTCGCTCTCCTCGGCAGGATGAACTCCCGTCCCTTGATCTGCAGCTTCTCGTACTCGATGACGGTGGTCGCCGAATCGATTTTGACCACCGGCGGCAGTTCATCAATGATGAACTCGAGCCGGACCGGATCCAGGGTATCGGCCTCCACCAGAACCTGGCCGTGATAGGGGACACGCCCGCCGCTCGCGCCCACCGCGAAGTGATGCTTGCTGTCCTCTGCCGACGCCGCGAAATCGAAGCGGAAGCAAGCGCGGCCGCCGCAGTTTTCCTCGGCGACAAAGGTGAACTTCGTCGCCTGGCTGAGAAATACGCTGCGCGTCGGCGCCGCGAAACTGCCCGCGCCGATGGCGCCCGATGGCGCCACCTCCATCAACGGTTTTCCATCGAACGTTGCCCCGCCCGGCCGTGCAAAACGGTCTTGACCATTGATGAATCCCAGTTCGAGTCGTAACTGGCGCACCGGCTTCTCCATTTCGTCCGATTCCCTGCCCCGAAACTCATCGATCACCTGCAGACAGGTGTAGTTCGGCAGGCGTGTGTAGTTTTGGCTCATCTTCGCCTTGATCCGCGGCAGCGTCATGTCATCCGGACCCTCCGCGAAGCCGCCGGCGAGGACGGTGATGAGTGCCAAGAGTATAATGGCGGTCCCCGGTATTTTCATGGCGATTCCATTCTATGCCCGATCCACGGCCGCCGAGCAGAGAATTTCACCGCTCTGTTCAATCGGCGATGGACTTGTTTCACCCGGCAACGGACCTTCGTGGTTCAATAGCAGTAGTCATGGGAATTGGGATGAATCACGTCTGGGCACTCGCCGGTTGTGCGGCGTTCATGGTCGCCTGCAGCAAATCCGAAGCTCCTCCGCCTCCCGCTGAGCCGATCCGGCTCGAGGTGGGCGCCCGCTTCCCGGATCTCGTTCTCCCCACGCTCGAGGACGGCCGCCCGGCGTCACTGCGCGACTTCCGCGGGCGGAAGGTAATCCTCCACGTCTTTGCCTCCTGGTGAGCGGGCTGCCGTAAGCACGTGCCCGGGTGGCACGAAGCAACCGCAGAGCTGCAACAGGACGGCAAAGTCCAGATGGTGGGCATTATTCAGGAGCAGCACCCTGACCGGTGCCGCCTCTTCATGCAATGGAAGCAGATGGACTGGCCGATTCTCGTGGACTCCTTGAATCTGTTCGAGGTCTCCGCCGTGCCGCTGACCTTCGCCATCGACGAGCACGGCGTCATCCGCCAGGATCGCCTCAAACTCGATCAAGCGGAGAACATCGAGGCGGAATTCCTCTCTCGCCAGTTCGACGCGCCCCCTCCCGAGGCGGAGACTGCCGGCACGGTCCCCGATCTCGACCAACTCCGAGCCTGGACCGGGCAGGATACCCCGGAGGCCTGGCGCCGCTACGCCAATGCAGTGTTCCTATGGGGCGGCCCGGAGCGCATCGACGAAGCGATCGACGCGTACCGCAAGGCGCTCGAACTCGATCCCGATCATGGACCCACGCACTTCCGCCTCGGGGTCGCCTGGCGAAATCGCTACGACTTCGGGGACGGCCGGCCGGCCGACTTCCGGGCCGCAGTCGAGAGCTGGAAACGCGCCCTCGACATCGACCCGAATCAGTACATCTGGCGCCGGCGCATCCAGCAATACGGCCCAAGACTGGACAAGCCGTACTCCTTCTATGACTGGGTCAACACCGCGCGGAAGGAGATCGCCGAACGCGGAGAAACGCCCGTCGAGCTCACCGTCGAGCCCGGCGGCGCGGAGTTCGCCTACCCGGCCGAAACCTTCACCACCTCGCCCAACGCCGCCGAACCCGATCCGCGCGGTCGCATCCACCGCGACGAGCGTGGATTCGTCGACGTCGAAGCCATCGTGGTGCCACCGGCCCTCGAGCCCGGCGGCAGCGGCCGCGTCCACCTCACCTTCCGCCCGAACACCTCCATCGAAGCGCATTGGAACAACGAGGCCGGGGACATGCAGGTGTGGATCGAACCGGCTGAAGGCTGGCAGGTCAGCCAACGGTTGCTCACCGTCGAGAATCCGCCCGAACTCGTCAGCACCGAGCCGCGCAAGGTCGAGTTCGAAATTCAGCTACCCGAGGATGCCGGGCGCGGCATCGCCGATCTCGAAGGCTACGCTCTTTACTATGTCTGCGAAGACGTCCGCGGCACCTGCCTCTACCGTCGCCAGGACATCACCGTGCCCGTGAGAATCGAGCGCGACATTGCGGTCCGAATGAGATACTGGATCGAGCGCAATGACCCAGCCGAACTCGCTACAGCACGCCATTGAACTGCGCCCCGCGAAAATCCTCACTCCGGAACGCCTTGATCCCAATCGCCGCTTCTCCTCCGACACGCCCGCGCTCATTATCCTGGCCGCCGGTAAGGGTACCCGCTTCGGCAAGGAGCCCAAATGCGTACAGCCGGTCCACGGTACGCCGCTCGCGCGCCATTCGATCGAGGCGTTCCTCCGATTCAGCCCCGGTCCGGTGGTGGGCGTCGTCGGCTATCGGCACGACGAAGTCTCGGCGGCCCTCGGCCCTGAAGCCATCTGCGTGCTCTCCGACAATCCGGCCGGAGGGACGGCCTACGCCGCCTACGAAGCTCTTTGCGTCTCGGAACTGATCCATGCGAACCCGCCGCTCATCATCACGATGGGTGACCGCATTGTGCCGGCCGGCATCTTCCGCCGCCTCTGGGACACTCATCGGAGCGGCCGGCGCGAGGCCGACCTCACTTTTCTCACCGCACAATACGAACCTCCGAAGAACCGCGGCAAGGGGCGCGTGGTCCGCGGCGACGATGGCCGTGTTCGCCAGATCGTCGAGGAACGAGATATTCTCATCGATACCGATGACCTCGCCCGGCAGGCCCTGCTCAATATCACCGAGGGCAATTGTCCGCTCTATGCGATCCGCGCGGCCACCCTCTACCGCCACTTGAAGAGCCTCACCAACGACAACGCCCAGGGCCAGTACTACAT
>CAYLSS010000566.1:2692-4026 GCA_964385765.1 uncultured Solibacteraceae bacterium | reverse complement strand
GAGGTTCCGCCGCATGTCGCGGCTGTTGAGGTAGCGCTTGTAGCGGTCGTTGTACTTGGGTGGGACGGGCTTCCGGTAGAGTTTCGCGAGCAGGATGAATGCCAGAGCCTCGCGGACTGCCGCAGGGGCGCCCTCGAGGATGTCGGCGATTCGCACGGTGATGGTACCACTTTCCAACCGTATGAAACTATTGGCATTAGCGAACGAGCAGAACTCGACACGAAAGCTGGGGACGCGCCCGCGGGGCCGGATCTCGCGGTAGACTCGGGCGTAAATCTCCTCGTGCGACTCGGAGCCGCGGGTCCCATGGACTTGCATTCGTTCCAAAACTTAACATATCAAATAGAGTTTGCATTCATTCCGCACTGCATTCAGGAGGCTACTTGCACAAAGCCAAGATCAGCGCCCTGGGCTGCTACGCGCCGCCCGGTGTGCTGACCAATCGCGACCTCGAGAGGATGGTCGCCACCAATGATGAATGGATCGTCGAGAGAACGGGCATCAGCAAGCGACATATTGCCGCCCCGGATGTCGCAACGTCCGATCTTGCCGTGGAAGCGGCGAAGGAAGCGATCCAGGCACGGGGCATTGAGCCCAGCGAGATCGATGTCGTCATCGTATGCACGGTTACCCCGGACATGCTGTTCCCGTCGACGGCATGCCTGGTGCAAGATCGTTTGGGAATTGCGGGAGCCTGGGGCTTCGATCTGGTCGCAGCTTGCTCCGGTTTCGTATACGGCCTCACGACGGCCGCCATGCTGGTTTCCTCCGGGGCGCAACGCCGCGTCCTCGTGATTGGCGCCGATACCATGTCACGGATCATCGACTACAAAGACCGGTCAACCTGCATCCTTTTCGGCGACGGGGCGGGCGCCATGATCGTCGAGGCGGCCGAGGAAGGGGAGACCGGTTTCATCGACTTCGTCAACATGATCGACGGTTCGGGCGGCAACTACCTGAAGATGCCGGCCGGGGGCAGCCGAAAGCCGGCCAGCCCCGAGACGGTGGAAGAGCGATTGCACTTCGTCCACCAGGACGGGCAGCAGGTGTTCAAGTACGCCGTCAGGACGATGTACGAGAAATGCCAGGAGTTGCTTGCCAAGAACGGATTTGCAGCCGCGGACGTGGGCGCTTTCATTCCACACCAGGCGAACCGCCGGATCATCGTGGCGACCGCCGACCGCCTGGGGATTCCCCCCGATCGCGTCATCATCAACATCGGCGAATACGGCAACACGACGGCCGCCACAATTCCGCTGGCGACACGTGATGCGGTGCTCTCGGGCCGTCTGAAAAAGGGCGACTTGACTTTGTTCGCGGCTGTCGGCGCCGGC
>CAYLSS010000566.1:0-2669 GCA_964385765.1 uncultured Solibacteraceae bacterium | reverse complement strand
ATGGCGATGGGAGATTTGAGCAGATTGACGGCTACATTCTTCTTGAATGCGCCTTCAGGCCGCTTCATATAGCATTGCGATGGCTTTCATGCCGGCGAGCGTCTTCGCGATCTCCGGCCAGGCCCTGTGGTGAGCTTCGGTAGCAACCCAGGCCAGGCGCTGCTGCTCGGTCTCGAAGCTCAGCACAAGGCGGTAGCCGGCGGTTGTTGGGTTCTTGCCGGCGATCTCCTCGCGCAGCTTGAGCAGCCGGACACTCACAAAGCCCGGCTGCCCGCGGACGGCCGGTTCGAAGACGGTACGGAATGCGCTAATCAACTGTTTTTCCCGTCCGGGCGCAGCCTCAAGGTCGATGTGCAGCTCGATCGGTTTCGTAGCGGGGACTTGGCGCGGGAGCGCGGCCCCGGCAACGGCCAGCCCTGTCAAGCAGGTTCTGCGGTTCATGCCGGTTATTTTATGCGAATCAGGCGCCGCCGTCGCGATCAATTTGCCGCGGCGGGAGTGGGACTGACGTAATAGGCCCGAGCCCTGTCCGCCCCGCTCGACGGGGGCCGATAGCCTTCGGCGCGGAGCGCCCGTTCGAAGGAGTCGAGCAACAGGAGTACATTTTTCTCGATCGAACCCGCGCCCATGATGCCGATGCGCCATACTTTTCCGGCCAGGGGACCGAATCCGCCCAGGATCTCGATACCGTCGTCGGCCATCATCCGTTTCCGGACGGCACCGTCGTCAATGCCCTCCGGTACGCGGGGAGTGTTCAAGGGGAATAGCCGGTGGCCTTCGGGGACGAGCATCTCAAGACCCATTGCTTCGAGGCCGGCCACAAAAGCCCGATGGTTACGTTCGATACGTGCGAAACGTTGTTCGAGTCCTTCGTCATGGACGATGGCGAGCGCCTCCCGGAGAGCGTAGAACATCGAGATGGGCGCCGTATGGTGGTAGCGATGGTCGCTCAGGAAATACTGATCCAGGAGCTTCAGATCGAGATAAAATGACCTGTTCATCGATTGTCGATGCCGCAGCCACTCGAGCGCACGCGGCGAAACGGTAACCGGGGCCAGTCCCGGCGGGCAAGCGAGTCCCTTCTGGGAGCAGCTATAGGCGATATCGATGCCTGTGTCATCTATGTTGACGGGGATGTTGCCGAGTGCGGTCACCTCGTCCGCGATTACCAGTGCGCCCACCTCGTGAGCGGCGTCGCAGATCGCCTTGCCCGGCTGGACCACGCCGGTTGATGTCTCGGCATGAACAAAAGCCACCACCGACGGCTTTTCGCGCAGGATGAAGTCGCGGGCTTCGTCGTCGTCGAAGCGCTGGCCCCACGGTTTCTCCAGGCGGACCAGTTCGGCGCCCTGCCGGCGGACCATGTCGGAAATGCGGTCGCAGAAGAAGCCGTTGACCAGGATTGCAACCTTCGTCGACGATTCGACGAAGTTCGCCACCGCGGTTTCCATGCCGGACGTCCCGGTGCCAGAAATCGCAACGGTGAAGTTGTTGGCGGTCCCGAACACCTCGTCCAGCAGGTCGTGAATCTCGCTGACCACCTGGAAGAAATAGGGATCCATGTGGCCGACGATGGGCTTCGACAGCGCTTCGTAGACACGTGGTTCGACCGGACTTGGGCCCGGGCCCATGAGCAGGCGACGGGGTGGAGTTAAGGCAGGATAAGTCTCGGACATAACGACTAGTCTTGTAGAAGAGTCGTGGGGAGTCAACTTAAGAACGCGCTCCTCGCTTCGAGGTGGCAATCATGTCTGTTGTCGACTCGCGAATTGACGAGCAGATGATGCGGCGGTGCCTGGACCTGGCCGCTTCGTCGGCGAAGTCCGGCAACACGCCGGTCGGCTGCGTGATTACGAACGAGAGACAGGTGGTGGCGGAGGCGGAGGAACTGTGTCCCGCGGGAAGCGATCCATTTGCGCACGCCGAGATCGTCGCGGTCGCGGCGGCGCTCAAAGCCACCGGCCGGGGGAAGCTGCCGCTGGCGACGCTCTATACGACTAACGAGCCGTGCTTCCTGTGCTCCTACGCGATTCGCGAGGCCGGCATTGGCCGGGTGGTATTCGCGGTCGAGACCAAGGGAGTTGGCGGAGCGACATCGGAATACCCGATTCTAAAGGCGCACGGCATTGAGCGATGGGGCGCGCCGCCACGGATCGATTCGGGCGTTTTGGCTGGTGAGTATAGAAATCTGCGACGGCGGCTGATGGCCGGGTGAACGTCCGCCAGGGGCCCTTCAGACTCTGACGGAGCACGCCGCCAGCGACTCTTGGGCGAAAGTGCCGAACAATCGCCGGTCGTATCCGACCCAGCCACTGTAATTTCCCGCTCGGCCGCACTCGATCAATGTCTCGAACCGCATGGCCGCGTCGACGTAGCGCTCCTGCCGCATCAGGAATTGTCCCTCGATCCAAAGTAGTTGCAGGTTGTCGGGAAACAGTGCGAACGCCTCGCCGAGAAGGTTTTCGTCCGATCGGCCCTGCGATAGACGCTGGGTGAGCAGGGCCAGGACGACGGCGGAATCGACCGGATGAGGAGGGTGCTTTTGTCTCGCCAGCCAGAGAGCGTGCTGCCGGGCCGCTGCGGCCAGGTCGAGACGTCCCAGGGCCTCGTGGATGTCGGCGACATGTCCCCAGATGTGGAGCTTGCCCGGATGGTCGGGGTTGTCTTGC
>CAYLSS010000565.1:0-4026 GCA_964385765.1 uncultured Solibacteraceae bacterium | reverse complement strand
GAGCGCGAGGGAAGCGGCCGTCGCTTCGAAGCGCCTTACACGCCAACCCTCGAGACTCCGCACGTAAAATGGGCCAAGTCCCCGCGGGGCGGACCGTGTCGCCGTGAGTTGAGCGTGATACGCTTCAAAACATGCAGCCTGTTATCACTGCCGTCTGCGCATTTATCCTTTACATTGTCGTTTATCGGTTTTACGCCCGGCATTTAGGCCGGCGTATCTTTCAACTCGATCCGACGCGGCGGACGCCGGCTCATGACTTGAACGACGGCGTTGACTATGTGCCCTGCCGCCGGGCGGTCCTGTTCGGGCACCACTATGCTTCCATCGCCGGGCTGGCTCCGATGCTGGGCCCGGCGATTGCGGTGATCTGGGGCTGGCTGCCGGCGATGTTGTGGGTAGTGCTGGGGACGCTGTTCATTGGGGCGGTCCACGACTTCGGCGCCCTGGTGGTCTCGATGCGCCATCGGGGCTTGAGCATCGGAAAGGTGGCCGAGGATCTGATCGGGCCGCGAGCGAAGTCGATTTTTCTGCTCCTGATCCTGTTTTTGATCTGTCTGGTGATGGGTGTATTCGTGCGGGTGGTGGCCGGTCTGTTCACGGCCGAATTCTATCCCGAATCCGTCTTCCCGACGGTGGCGCTGACATCGATTGCGATGGTGATCGGATGGCTGGTGTACAAACGGTCCGCTAGCGTTGCGCGATCCACGGCAATCGGTTTTGTGCTGATGCTGGCGTCGATTGGGCTGTCGCTCCAGATCGCGCGGCCGAACCTCTCGATCGATACGTGGATCTTGATCCTGCTGGTGTACGCCTTCTGCGCCTCCACCCTGCCGGTATGGGCGCTGTTGCAGCCGCGCGATTACCTGAACTCGCTGCTCCTGTATCTCGGGCTGGGCGCGGCGTACGCGGGCTTCTTCATCATCCGGCCGGCGTTCGCCGCTCCGGCGGTGGAGTCGCACCCCTTGGACGCGCCGCCGATATTTCCGTTCGTGTTTATTGTGATCGCTTGCGGGGCGGTGTCCGGTTTCCACGGACTGGTTTCTTCGGGGACGACATCGAAGCAGATCGACAAGGAGACCGACGCCGTGCCGATCGGCTATGGCGGGATGGTGGGCGAGTCGCTGTTGGGGCTGCTGGCGGTGCTGGCGTGCACGGCGGGATTCCGGTCGATCGAGGACTGGGGCGCGCATTACGCCAGTTGGACTTCGGCGAACACGCTGTCGGAGAAGATGCGGGCTTTCATCGACGGTTCGGCGCTGTTCGTCTCGGGCATGGGTGTGCCGCTCGAGGTAGGACAGGCGTTCATCGCGCTGGTGGCCGTTTCCTTCGCGCTCACCTCGCTCGATTCGGGCACGCGACTGCTGCGGTACAACCTCGAGGAGATCGCGCAGACGGCGGGCATCCCGCACGTCGGCCGCTACGTGGCCGCGATGATCTCGGTCGCGTTTATCGGCTTCTTCGCCTTCTATGAGATCAGCGGGCAACCGGCCGGCCTGGCGCTATGGAGCCTGTTCGGCAGTACGAACCAGGTGCTGGCCGCGCTCACGCTGCTGACCGTGACCATCTACCTGCGACAAAAGGGGCGCACCTTCTGGTATACCTTTTTCCCGATGGCATTCATGCTGACCGTGACCATCACCGCGATGCTGCTGGATTTGCGGAGATACGTGGCGAGCGGGAATCTGCTGCTGACCTTTGTCGCCGGCAGCATCTTCGTGTTGAGCATATGGCTGGTGGTGGAGGCCTATCTGCGGTTCCGGCGGGATTCGCTGGCCGAACAGCCACAGACGGTCGGAGACTAGCGGGGGTCATCCTCCGGTTGGCGGATTGGCCTTGTTCGCCGAATTCCGGGAACTGCGGGCGGTTCGTTGGCGGCATTCGGCAGGATCCGGGCTGTAACGAGTTTGGCCGCCGGGGATCATGGCAATAGCGGTATGGCCAAAGGCGGTTCAGCGCGCGAACTCGCGCCGATGGATGTTGCTTCACTCGAGAAGGTAGAGGCTCGGGAACAGGCCGACGCGCTGCGGGAGGAGGTCCGGGAGATAGCGGAGAGAATTCCGGAGAAAGGACGTAAGATAAAGCCGGCTTTCCGGATGCCGGAGAAGTGCCCGTCCTGCGGTCATGAAGTGGAAGAGGAGGGTCATCACTCGATTTGCCGGAATCACTTTGGCTGCCGGGCGCAACGGGAGGGGCGTCTTCGTCACTTCGTATCGCAGGAAGGCCTCGACATCGCCAATTTGGGTGACGAGACGGTCGCGGAGCTCGTGGAACGGGGACTTGTGGATAGTCTCGCCGGCGTTCCGGGCATCGGCCGGAAGACCGCGAAAACGATCCACGGTTTTCTTCATCTGGAGTACACGGAGAAAGCGATTGACGATCTGCTCAGAGAGGGCGTCAGAGTACAGGCTGTCAGGAAAGAGGAGGAGCAGCCACTGGGCGGGAAGAACTTCGCATTCACGGGGTCTCTCTCGCGGTTTTCGCGAAGCGAAGCGAAGAAGGTGGTGGAGTCGCTTGGCGGGAAGGTCCTGTCAAGCGTCAGCGGGGAGACGGATTACGTAGTCATCGGCGAAGATCCGGGCCAAAAGGCCGAGGCCGCGCAGAAACGCGATGTCCGGAGGATTGACGAGCAAGGGTTCGTAAAGCTGCTCCGGGACGCAGGGTATCAGCCGGACTAACATGACCGGATTCCACGATACCCCAGGTGTCCGGCAAACGCATCGACCGGCAGCCGGGGAGACAAAGCGAGCCGATACTGAAACGAAGCAAGGGTGACGGGATCCTTTTGATGTTGCCGGCTGACCAAGTTTTGCACACTATTTCTTCGGAGCAAGCCCTCGAGCAGCTTGGCGTCGATGGAAACGGCCTTTCCGATGAGGAGGCCCGGAAGCGGCGCGAGCAATATGGGCCAAATACTCTGCCGAAGCGCGAGCGCCCCGGCGTTCTGCGCATTCTCCTACGCCAGTTTCGCGATCCACTCATCTACATACTGCTTCTCGCCGCCGTTGTCTCACTGGTGCTGCACAGTTGGAGCGATGCTGTCTTCATTCTCATTGTGCTCGGCGTGAATGCGGCTATTGGGGCGATGCAGGAGTGGAAAGCCGAGTCGAGCGCCGGCGACCTGGAACAGACGATGACGGTGACGGCGGTGGTGCGCCGGGATGGGCATCGCCGTGAAATGGATCGTGCGGGGGTGGTGCCTGGGGACATCGTGATTCTTGAGCCGGGCGGCTCGGTACCCGCCGATTTGCGGTTGTTGTCGACGAAGCATCTCCGTATTGACGAATCTCTGCTGACGGGCGAATCCGAGCCAGTGCGCAAGGATGAGGAGGCGGAGCTCGAGGAGGATACGCCGCTGGGCGACCGCGTGAACCTGGCGCATGCCGGCACCACCGTGGTCGACGGGCGCGGCGAGGGCGTGGCTGCCGGCACGGGGAGGAAAACCGAGATCGGCAAGATCGCCGAGTCACTGACCGAAGAGGCTGAGGAGCCGCCACTTGTCATCAAGCTGAACCGCTTCACACGGCACATCAGCATTTTCGTTCTGATCGCCATCGCGATTCTCGCGGCCGGTCAGCTTGCCCGGGGTACTCCCATTGTCGAGATCTTTTTCCTCGCCATCGCCCTCGCCGTGGCGGCGATACCGGAAGCGCTGCCGGTGGCGATCACGGTAGCGCTCTCCATTTCGACGAAGCGAATGGCCGACCGCCACGTGATTGTCCGCCGTCTGCCGGCGGTTGAGGGATTGGGAGCGTGCACTCTCATCGCCACTGACAAGACCGGCACGCTGACGGCGAACAAGCTGACGGTCAAGAGGCTGCTGCTGCCCGACACCGGCGAACTGGAGATTGGCGGTACAGGGCTGGAGCTTGAGGGGCGCCTTCGCAGGGATGGGGAGGAGGCAGGAGAGTCGGAACGCAAGCAAGCGGAGGCCGTGGCGCTCACCGGGGCGTTATGCAACGAGGCTGAACTGCGGGGCGACTCGGGTGATGTGGAAGCGGTCGGGGATTCGGTGGACGTCGCGTTTCT
>CAYLSS010000564.1:0-4030 GCA_964385765.1 uncultured Solibacteraceae bacterium | reverse complement strand
AGCCGAGGTGGTCACCGTGGACGGAGAGCAGCGCGCCCAGGCCTGGGCGACATTCCTCACCGTCGGCTAGGACCTTCGCTTGGAGGCGATGACATCTCGGTAGCTGGTGACAAGCGCCCTGGTGAGTTGGGGCATGTCACGCGTTTTCTCGATGGCCCGCCGGGCCCGCCGGGCCATTTCCCTTGCTCTGTCCGGGTTGCGCAGCAGCTCGATCGTTTTGGCGGCGAACAATTCAGGCTCGGCCGCGAGGGCGCAGATCTCTGCGTCCTTTTCGGCAAGTCCTTCGGCCCCAAGAGGAGTCGAGACCGCCGGGATCCCGGCTGCAAAGGCCTCCAGCAATTTGACTCGGATGCCGGAGCCGCTGCGGACGGGACAAACGAACACGGCGTAGCGCGACAGCGGCTCCCGGATGTCCTCGACGCGTCCTCGCAGTTCGAGGGCATCGCCGAGGTTGGGGAGGGAGTGCCGCAGTGGAGGGTCACTTCCTACTACGATGAGCCGCGCCCCCGGTTCCTGTTCCAATATGATCGGCATCACCTTCTCGGTGAACCAATGAAGGGCGGCCAGGTTCGGCAAGTGGCGAAAGCTGCCGGAGAATAGGAGGGTGTTCTGTTCGCGTGCGTCGTACCGGGGGCTATACCGGGCGAGCTCGATTCCGGCGCGCAGGTCATGGCGGATGCGGTCGCGTATGTGCGGGAGGAATGAGGCAAGATGGTCGGCGTTTTGGCGGGTGCAGACCTGAACGCGGTCGAAACGAGGCAGGATCTTCAGCTCATAACGTAGCGCGCGCATGTACTCGAGCGCTGGTTTCAGGGACGGGACCAGGGAGTTGTTCGCCGCCAGGGCCCGAGCGATCGACTGGAAGTAGATGTCGTGCTCGAAGATGGCCGTGGCAAGCTGACGATAGTCGCCGTGGTATTGGGCCATCGGAAGGTATTCGAGCTGGAGGGCATCGATCTCGTCGAGATAGAGCTTGCGATGGATGATCCAGTGAAGATCCCGGCTGGCGAACTCGCGGACGGCCGCCGGGGTGATGGCGCCGGGGTTCTTCGGGCGTCGGTCGAGGGGCTCGAGGAAGTCGGCCGAAGTGCAATCGGCTACCAAACGGGCGTGGTCGCGTTCCTGGCCGGGCTTTTCCAGCACAACGAGGAGACTGAGGTCGGTTTGGGCGGCCAGTTGCCGGCATGTCTGCTCCATGAAGACCGCGCCGCCGTGAATCGGGGGGCAGATCGGGTACGGCGACACAAAAAGTATGCGCAAACGAGGAGGATTCGGGAGCAGCGTTTGGAAGCGGTCGCGAAAGTAGCCGCCATAAGGCCGGCGAAAGGCCTCGGTATCACTGATCGCTGCCAGACGGCGCGCTGCCCAGCGGGAGCGTAGGGCGGCGGGAAGCTGGAGAAACGCGCGCCCCAGCGCGGCGAGCGCCGGTCGCTCCGGTGATGGACCGAAGACGGCGGAGACCAAGCCGGCGGCGACCGCATACGCAAAGTGAGAGAGGAGCCGGCGCCACTCGTGGATATTCTTCCAACAGAAGAGGATGAAGTTCTTGTGCAGGACGGACTGGATATAGACGGGCGTGAATCGCTTGCCGATGGTCCCGCGGTGCTCATGGTAGACATGGCTGGCAGGTTGATAAAGGACCTTCCATCCGCGCTTCCAAGCGAGGTAACCAATGTCGGTGTCCTCGCCGTAAAACGGTGCGTACAGCTCATCAAAGCCCCCGAGTTCGAGAAATTTGCGACGGTCGTAGGCTGATGATCCTCCCCCGCCATAGGCGCACGGAAAAATACGATCGACTTTCGAGTCGATGCGGTGGCGCACTCGAACGGCTCCATTCTCCCACCAGGTTTCCGTGAGACCGCTCTCTTCACGGGTCCTTGCGGGATCGGTGAAGAAGATCTGACAGGAGACGGAAAAGACTTCGGGATCTGTAAATCCTTTCATTAATGGGGTGAGGAAATCCGGTTCGACTCGCATGTCGCTATTGAGGAGGACAACGATGTCGTTCCGAGCGGCTCGGAAGCCGGCATTGGATCCTCCCCCAAAGCCGCGGTTCTGAGGGAGGGCAAGAGTCCGCACCGAGGGGAAGTGCTGTTTCAGGAACTCGACGCTGCCATCGGTGGAGCCGTTGTCAACCACAATGACCTCATTGTCCGGATTTGCTGACAGCGCCTCGACGACGGAGGCGAGGTACTTTTCGAGCAGATCGCGTCCGTTCCAGTTTGGGATCACCACGGATGCCGCCCGTGTACTGGGCCGGGATTGTAGATGATGCGGGCGAAGACGGAAGAGTCTTGCGAGCAGATCCAGGGTGAGGAAAGAAAGCAGGGGAACCCCGGCGAGGATTGGGGTCAACAGGATGAGCGGGAGAGAGCGCAGGAGGCGCCAGAGAGCTGTCATCTACTGTTTGGCCTTCTCGATGCGTGGGCCCAGGCCGACAGCGCGACCGAGGCGAACCCAGCGTGAGGCTTCGAGCATGGCGAGTCTTGCGCGAAGCTCTTCCAACTCCACGTCGAGTGATTGAGCCCAGGTGGTGCGTTCCCGAAGGTCGGCCTCAGTCCGGTGAAGGGCCTCGACGCAATGGGCGAGCTCCGTGATCTTGCTCTCCAGTTCCTGATGGGTCTCCATGGCCCAGCGAGAGTGCTTCTCCGACTCTGCTTCAAGGTCTGCGATCTTCTTCTCGTAGCCGCGTATCACCTGGTCATAGCCGGCGGTGAGATTGGCGATCTCGGAATCTTTTTCCGCGTGAAAACGTTCGAGTTTGTCCCGGGCCGAGGCGAGCTCGGCATTGAGCTGGTCGGCCCACTGATTACTCTGTTCCAGTTGCCGGTTCACGTCTCGGTGAGCCCGGAGGAGTTCCTGGTGGTCTCGTTTTGTTTCCTCAAGCCAGGTGTTTTTGGCGGCTAGTTCTTGCTCTAGCTTGTCTATGTGCCGGTTCCGCTCGCCGAGTACGTTCGCAGTGGTCGGGATGTGTACAAAGGCCGGTGAGCCTGTCTGCGGAGTGGCGGCGCAGACAGCGACGAAGAAGTTTGATTCCTCGGGATTGGGCGGTTCACCGCCAACGCGGACGTCGGCGCCCGTGGGAGAGTGGATTGGCTGGAAAGTGATACTTGGGCTGTGGTTCTGGAGGAAGACGGTAACGTGCGAAAAGTGCTGCTTGAGGACCTCGACAAATTCGGAGTAGGAGAACTCGTGATGGTGGTACGGGTTAGGCCCGGATTGCCGGCGCGATTCGGCGTAGAAGTCTCTGTTCGGAGTTGAAATGACCAGTTGCGCGGTGGGGCGCAGCACGCGGCGGCTTTCGAGCAGTAGATGCTGCCAGTCTTCGAGGTGTTCGATTACCTCGAAAGCCACGATGAGATCGAACGTGGAGTTGGCGAAAGGCAGGTCGGTTGCCGCGGCCGTAAGGAACTGAAGGTTGTGGCGGGAGTAGTGTTGCGCGGCGTAGGAGACCGCGTCCCGGGACTGGTCGAGCCCGATGACGCGCGCTGCTGTGTGGGCGAGTTCTGCGGAGCCGTAGCCTGTTCCGCACCCGACGTCCACGAGCGTTTTTCCTCGCGCGAGCCTGGTGGCGAAGAGATAGCGGGAAAGGTGTTCATTCCAAAGATCGTCGTCCACCTCCCCGGGGACGACGCGTTCGCCGGTGAATTCAATCATTGGTCGTCTCCGCGAGCGTGTCGCTGAGGCGACGGTTGAGCTCGATGCGGCAGGGGAGATGCATAAAACCGTACACAGGTCCAGTAGAGGGAGCCATCTCGAGGGTGATGGCGTTGTCAATCCAATCGCACATTCGATATTCCGCGTGAGTTCCGTCAGCGATGGCGGGCGAGAAGGAGAAGTGTCCAGGATACAGGATCGGAAGGTCGAAATGAAAGTCGATTGTGTAGACATCTCCGGCCTCCATCGGTGGGAGTGGGAATCCGTCACGGGAAGTGTTGGTCCCGGCGAAGTCGACGCCAAGGTGATTGCGAAGCATGAAGCCGATGTTCGGCTTGTCAATTCGGGCGTGAGCGCGAACGCTGATGCGGAC
>CAYLSS010000563.1:805-4034 GCA_964385765.1 uncultured Solibacteraceae bacterium | reverse complement strand
AAGAGGAAGAGGCGGCAAAAGCGCCACCGGAACCGTCTGCGGAGGAGAAGCTCCTGGCCGAGATCCGAGATCTGCTGAAAGCGACTCCGTAGGCAGAACCGAGTACATAAGACATCCAACGGATTGCGCACATGCACCAAGTCGCCTAATACTCAAATCATGTCAAGGCGGTCAGCAGCCCCCTTCGGAACGTCAGCGTTCCATTCGTTCCGTCGTCCTTCTTGTATCCGAGGGTCACGGTCTGGCCCGCGTAGCCGTCGGCCTTGATCGCGAGATTGCGGAAGTCCACATACGGATCAGAGCCTGTGTCGATGTGGACCAGCAGCCGCCGGTCGAGCGACTGGATGCCGAGGTCGAACTGGACGAAGCTCGATTCCGCGTAGCAGAAGAGGCGCCCGTCGCTGCTCTGGAATCCCGACCAGAGTTCCATGGCGGCGCGGTTCGCGGTCCGGTACATCCGGCCCAACGGGTAGCGGTTGAAGGCGTCGTTCGAAACCACCGAAACCTCACCATCCTCCATCCAGCACTCCCCATAGGCGGAATAGACCCGGAACGGGATGAGGGAGCCGCCCGGATTCATCTCGCAAGTCGTGGAGTAGCCGCTGCCCTCAGTGTAGGTGCCGGTCACCGAGACTTTGGCTCCGGTCAGCGTCACGATGCCGGAGGCATCCGCCTTCAGGTACGCGCTCGAGGAGTCGTTTCCACCGACAGCCAGGGTCTTGAACCAGCCACCTTCCTTGGAGCCGTCCACACCGATGAACCCGACCTGCTGACCGCTCGCGTTGTAGACGCCGAACTTGCCCGGCTTTGCCCCGCCGCCGCCGACGCTGATCTCGGTGGCGTTCAGCTTCGAGCTCGCAATCGACCCGGTGACGATGAGGGAGCCATCCATGGCCCACACCTTGATGGCCCCGTTCTGGATCGTGAAGATGTCTGGATCGTAGGTAGTGGCTTTCGCCTTCGACAGATCCAGTTGGCCGGCAGAGGTGCCGATAATGATGTCCTGCCGCGGTGTGATGCTCCAAACGATCGTGTTCGCCTTGCCGTTCACGTCGAAGCTCACGCCATAGACGCTGAAACCTTGGGCGAATGCCGAAGCCGGAAGCTCGAAGGTCACCGGCGACGTGTTCGCCTTCGCGCGCGTCTGGAAGCTCGAGCCGTCCCAGGTCCGGATCTCAATGCCTCCCCAGGTCGGATCGCTCGGTCGCGTGAAGCTCACCGTCACGATCGCCTTGTGGGTTCCGTCAGCAGTCGCCGGGTAGGAGACACTCGCGCTGAACCCGGTGACATTCGAGGTCCACTCGCTGCCGGCGGCGCCGGCTTGCGGTGGCGGCAGAGTTAGGCTGATCTCCGGCGTTGTGAACTGGACATACGAGTTCATCCGGTTGTTCGTGTCCACGCTCAGAACGTAGATTGCAACCGACTCGTTCGCTTCGGGGAAGTTCGTCATCTCCAGTCGCTTGCTGGTTCCGGTCTCGACCCCAGTGATCTGATAAGCAACGCCACCGCGGGCTATGAAGATGACAGCGCCTCCAAAGCGGACATCATTCGGCTTCGACCACGAGACATCAACCCTCAGGACCTTCTGGCCCTGGCCGTTAGTGGCATAGGCAGGGTTTGCGACGACAGCGGAGAGTCCGGCGACGAGTTCCGCGTACTCCCGTCCGGGCGTGCCGGCCAACCGGCCGATGGTCACCTGAAACTTCGGTGTCGTCCCCTCGATGATCTCTCCAACCGTCTCGTCGCCGTAGATCGGGACAGCATAGATTTCAACCGTTTTTGGCTGCTCGGGAACTGGCCAGGCATCGGTTTGGAAGGATGTCGCCCCCTCGAACTCATCCGCTAGCGGGATGTCCTCAGAATCCCATCCGCGCATGATGATCCGGACTCCCTTGTAGCGAGGCACGTCCGGGTTCGTCCACGAGCCGGTTAGCCGGAACATCTGGTCGCCGGCCTCGGTGTACTCGCGGACGACGGTGGCAGTGAAGTTCAGGACGTAATCGGAGACGGTGAGCGTTGGGAGCTCCAGTCCAACGCCCGTCGGGTTGCCATTTGCATCGATGTTCAGATTCCCGAACCGATCGATGCTCACGGCGATGATCGTCCAGGTTTCCTCGGTTTCGGGAACACTCGCGGGCTCGATGGCGATCGTGTCGTAGTAATAGAAGGAACCGTCGTCGGCCTCGCGGAAGGATTGCGCCTCGATGATCCCGGTGGCCTGGGTGTAGTCGAAACCTCCTTGCCCGTCCGGAGTCTTGATCCAGATCTGAACACCCTTCCAGTTGGTCCGGTCAACGGGAAGCATGCATGCCCAATCGATGAGCATGCGCTGCCGCCGATCGTCCCAGTACATCTCGGGCGTGAAGGTCCCATCGCCGTTCGAGCGCCCGACCTTGAACAGGACCACATTCGGCGCGGGGCCGTCGTACGGCTCTTCCGGCACCGGATCCGCGATCACGTCCGCCGGCTTCGGGCCAACCGCGAGGTCGTACATCGAGTCCGTGGTGGTTCGCCCCTCAATGTCGATTGAGTAGTCCTTATTGAGCCGCCAGCCGGTGACCCGGAACTCGCCATGGCCGTCCGGCATATCCGGATGAGTCATCGAGCAGACCATCCCCGGCTCGACATTGAGAGCGAGAACCGTCGTGCGGAAGGCCACATGCCGTGCCTTGCGCCACTCCTCAGGAGTGATCCCACCCAACTCCTCTCGCAGCCGGACGCTGATCAGCCGGGCGGCCTGCGACTTGCTCGAGGCGCCGGAGAGGTTGACGTTGGACTTGAGGTAGAGGGGCGAAGTGGCGCCGCCGACGAGTTTCGCGTGGTCGATGTCGTAGACCGAAACGCTGTTTGCGACGAAGTCGAATTCCTCGTCGGCGAAGTTCGCCGAGAGATGGTTAAACGCCGGGCGTGCTGTCGAAAGCTGCAGGCTCTGGAAGAGGATGTTGCCGATGGTGAAATTCTCGACCGCGGAGGAGTTCACGCGGATACCGAGCTTGAGCTTGCCGAAGGCGAAGGAGTAGTAGCCCAGGCAGTTCATGAGGATCTCTTGGATCCAGTCCCGGAGCGGTTTTTCTTCCTGGAGCACACCGCGGAACTTGAACTGGGTCTCGTTGCCAGAGCCGACGAGTTTCGCGGCCTGCTCGTCGCAGATGGATGCCGCGGCAATCGCGGCGTTCGCGTCGAAGTACTGCTCGCAGTAACGGTAGATGGCCGAGTAGCTGTAAGAAGG
>CAYLSS010000563.1:0-795 GCA_964385765.1 uncultured Solibacteraceae bacterium | reverse complement strand
GGTGGACGCGTCGGCAAACCGCAAGCCACGCGCCCGGAGCAGCATGTTGACGACGATCCAGATGGGGTTGGTGAGAACCTGCTGCGAGCGGATGCCCGGCGCGGACCACACCCAGCCGGAGAGTCCCTGGGACACGACGGCCTGCATTTCATGCTCGGCGAGGCGCGAGGGCTGGAAGCCCTTCGCGTCGGTGCGGCGGATCTCGAGGAAGGCAGTGCCGGCAGCGCGCTCGGGGCCGTAGACGGTGGGATTCCCCTGACCCAGTGAGAAGGGATCGGTGTTGGGATCATTGCCGAGGCTGGTTCGCAGCCCGAGGGTGTTTGGCCCGTGGTGCGGCTGGCCGTCGAGCTTGTGGCCCGTACCGAAGGCGCCGAGTGGACCTTCTCCTACGATGCCGAGCGCGTTGTAGAACTCGCTCTCCTCGCGGCCGGCGGCGATCTTGCAGTTCACAGGCAGTGGCGTGTCCGTGTAGATCTCGGGCACCAACTGGTCGTAGATCGAGTCAGCAACCAAAGACACGCTCGTGATCGACGAGCGTCCGAAACCCCACGTGCCGGTGGAGTTGTCCTTGATGCGGACCGCCTGCGGTTTGGCGATGACACCGCCAAAGTAGTCTGCCATCTTATGGAACCGGCAGCCGCGCGGAGTGTCGAAACCCTTGTCGCAGGGTATGGCGAGGTTGGCGCCGCCGGCGGTGGAGGCCGGACAAGCGGGGCTGTCGAGATCTTTCCAGCACGTGCGGGAGATCCGGCGCGTCGGATACGGGAGATTCAGTTCGTAGAGGCCGTCGGCCGC
>CAYLSS010000562.1:0-4044 GCA_964385765.1 uncultured Solibacteraceae bacterium | reverse complement strand
GGTCCGTTATTTCGAGGTGGACACGGGATCCTGGCTTTCTGCGAGACGGGTCCTCATTTCACCGGTCGACGCGGAAGAGCCCGACTGGGCGCGTCAGGTCGTACCCGTTTCCTTGTCCAGACAGCAGATCGAGGACAGCCCTACGGCCTCAGAGGAAAAACCGGTCTCCAGGCAATTCGAGACTCAGCTCAGCAACTACTATGGATGGCCTCAGTACTGGGTTGCCACGCCGGGCGGCATCCCGGCTCACAGGGGCGCCGCAGAGGCCGATCAAGAAGAACTCGAGGAGGTCAGGGAAGAAGGCGATCCGCATCTGCGGAGTTCCAGAGAGGTGATGGGATATCGCATCAAAGCCACCGACGATGAGATGGGCCATGTGGATGACCTCATTGTTGATACGGATCTGTGGATGATCCGCTATCTCGTCGTGGATACGCGAAACTGGTTCCCCGGTCGCAAGGTGCTCGTCGCCCGCCAGTGGGTCACGTCAATTCGGTGGGACGAGCGATTCGTTCACGTGGATCTCTCCAGAGACCAGATCAAGGACAGCCCCAAATACGACCCCTCTCAGCCCGTCAACCGGCAGTACGAAATCCGTCTCTATGATTACTACGGACGTCCTGCCTATTGGACTGACGACGCCAAATGACGTCAGGCAGAGGTTAAGACAGCCTGTCCTGTCCCGTCGCGAGACCTGACCTGTTCCATCGTCAGGAAAGATGAGCCGGTAAAGGGAGGAGTGTTGGCATGATTCTGGTTGATCTTTTCTTCGCACTGGTGATCGCGATTCTGCTGGCTTTCGCCGTTCGGTCGCTGCGGCGCGACAGGACCGAAGAGGATACCGCATGGCCGGAACTGGCCTTCTTGTTTGTCATCCTTTTTTTCATTACCTGGGCCGGCGGGATCTGGTTGCAGCCGCTGGGTCCGGTGATGTGGTCCGTGTATTGGATTCCGTTTGTTGCGGTGGGCATCGTGGCGGCGCTTTTCTTGATAGCCGCCACCCCACAGCGGCGCCCTCGTAATCGTCGCGAAGCGCTACGGCAGCGGGCGCAGGAACGCACGCTCGAGACAACCTTTGGCGTCTTCTTCTGGATCCTCGTCACGATTCTGCTCGCAGCCGTTATCGCCCGATATCTTTCCTGAGAATCAAGCTTCGATGCGGCTCTCCTGCAATATCTTGTCCCTGCGCTCTTATGAACCGATCGTTCCGCAGGCCACCTTGTCGCCGCTTGCTTCCACCTCGATCACGACCAGGGCGCCGCCCCCATCGCTCAGCAGCGAGTTATCGCCCGACCCCAGGGTCACCACCGGAGCCACTGCCTCCGCGCTGCCGCGCCCGTCCGGGCCGACGGTCAAGTAGCCGATCGATCGCTGCAGGGCGGGAGACATGTTCTGCAACATACCCTGTTCGGTTCGCTCCGGAAACGGAGCGCCGGTTGTGGCAAAATCAGGCGGCTCGCAGGCCGGATTGTCGAAGAACGCGTAGCGGTAGTTTCCTGGAGGGAGCCTGTCGATCTCCACGTCCACTTGAACGCCGCCCTTCGTTTCATTGAGCACCGCGTGACCGACGGTCTGTTCGTTCGCCCCGATGATCTCGACTTTGATTTCTGCCTGTCCGCTTCCAGGCGGACGGCTGCATGCCGGCCCCAGAAACAGCAGGAGCACTGCAGCGCATTGAGACGCCCTTTTCCCGCGAACCCCCGGCGGGAAAGGTTTCGACGCTATAATCGCTCCGGCTCTCACGGTTAGTTGACCCGCTTTCCAGTACGATCGTTACCGGCGCGCATCGCCGGCTCATGACGCGCAATGGACGGATCGATCTCTTCCGGCCAACGGCCGGGTTGCCGGACCATGATCCTGCGGGCCATAATTCTCCGTCAGGAGGTCTGCAATGACGTTTCCGACGTTGCCCTTTCTTGTGTTCCTTGCGTTAGCATCGCCGGTGGCTGCGCAGCAGGGACGCCCTCCGCTGCCCACGCCGGATCACGCCGACGTGAGATATGGTCCGCATGAAAGAAACGTGCTCGATCTCTGGCGGGCCCATGCCGATACGCCCCGCCCGCTGGTGATCTACTATCACGGCGGCGGCTTTCGGGGCGGTGACAAAAATAGTCTTAATCGACACCTGCTGCGTTTGCTGCTCGAGGCAGGCATCTCCGTTGCAGCCGCCAACTACCGGCTCTCGGATCCAGCCCCGTTTCCCGCCCAGATGCACGACTCCGCCCGCGCGCTCCAATTCCTCCGCTTTAGCGCGGAAAAGTACAATATCGATCCGGATCGCGTCGGCGCCACCGGCGGCTCCGCCGGATCGGGCATCTCCCAATGGCTCGCCTACCACGACGATCTCGCCGACCCTTCGAACGATGATCCGGTGCTGCGTCACTCCACGCGCCTCTCCGCCGTTGTACCCTTCAATGCCCAGACCTCCTATGACCCGCGCTTCATCATGAGGCTCATGAACACTGACCAGATCCACAAAGCCCTCATCCTTTTCTTCGGAATGGATTCCCCAGCCGACGTCTCGAATCCGAAGTTTCATCCGCTGTTCGAGGACGCTTCGCCCATCAATCACCTGACCGCGGACGACCCCCCGATCCTCTTCTTTTTCAACCAGCGCAATGATCCCCTGCCGCCCAACTCCACCGGCCGAGAGCACATACATCACCCGAAGTTCGGTTTCCTGCTCAAGGAAAAGGCGGACAAACTCGCCGTCGAATGCACCCTGCTGCTCCGCGAGCAGTACCCCGACGGCCCGCCGGTGGAGCGCTATGTGGAGTTTTTCAAAGAGAAGCTGCTGAGGTAATCCCCGTTCGTTCACTTGTTCTCGGAATCAGTCCGGAACATCGTCCGACCGAATGGTGACTCGTGTCTCGCCGCTCGGGACAGCCACCACGGCGCCTTGCCCGCTTCCTCAAGACAGCGCCGCGGGCGGCATCCGTTCACGGTCCAAGCCGAATCTCCAACCGATTGCAAACACACGACTTCAGCGACCATCCCGCGCTCCTTTCTTGCCGCCCCGTGCTATCGTGTGGCTGAGCCGTCTGGGTCGCGGCGGTTGGGAGCACGGTGTGTTCGCCCGCATGAAATAAGGGTGCACTCGCGTCACCCAGCCACTCAAGTCGAACAAAAAGAAAGAGTTTTTCCGGTGACGCGAGCCTTCGCCTTAACTGGGCACATTGGACGATGAACGCACTTGAGATATCATATGGGGCAATGGGGATGCGCCTCGCTATCGCTGTCACTGCACTCGTCCTTACCACCCCCGCTCTCCCTGCCGGCCCCGATTTCAATCGCGACATCCGGCCCATTCTTTCGAAGAACTGCTTCGCCTGCCACGGACCTGACGATCACTCGCGCCAGGCCAACCTGCGTCTCGACACCCATGAAGCCGCCACCGGCCAGACCGGCGGTCACATCGGCATTGTCCCCGGTGACAGCGCGAAGAGCCGCATCGTCATTCGCATCACTCATCCCGTAATGCCCATGCCGCCGACCGGTGAGCGGCTTTCGCCGGAAGAGATAGACCTCATCAAGCGCTGGATCGACGCCGGCGCGCCCTATGAGAGCCACTGGGCATTCGAGACGCCCGCCCGCCCGCCGCTGCCCAAGGTCCGCGACGACGCCTGGCCGCGAAACGAAATCGATCGTTTCGTCCTCTCCCGCCTCGAAGCCGAAGGACTGGCTCCCGCCCCGGAAGCCGATCGCTACACGCTCGCCCGCCGCGTTTCGCTCGACCTCATTGGTCTGCCGCCCTCGCCCGAGCAGGTCGACGCCTTCGTCAATGACGAAGAGCCACGCGCTTATGAACGATACGTCAACGGTCTCTTCAACTCGCCGCGCTACGGAGAGCGGTGGGCCGCCGTCTGGCTCGATCTTGCCCGCTACGCCGACTCCAAGGGCTACGAAGCCGACCGCCTCCGCACCATCTGGCCCTATCGCGACTGGGTGATTCGCGCCCTCAACGCCAACATGCCCTATGACCGGTTCACTCTGCTCCAACTCGCCGGCGACCTCCTGCCCGTCCCCACCCGCGAACAGCTCATC
>CAYLSS010000561.1:0-4055 GCA_964385765.1 uncultured Solibacteraceae bacterium | reverse complement strand
CTCGGTGATATCCGGTTGCCAGCTCCGGTGCCAGGGGTGCTGGGTCGACGTGGAAGCACCCAGCAAGCACATCCCGCTGGAGGAAATGAATCGCATCGTCGGAGAAGCGAAGGCGCGCGGGAACAGCTATTTCGGCATCCTCGGCGGCGAGCCCCTCCTCCATCCGCAACTGCTGGACCTGTTCGCGGCCCACCCTGACTGCTATTTTCAGGTCTTCACCAACGGCCAGTTGATTTCCGATGAGATGGCCGGGGAACTGCGCCGGCTGGGAAACGTCTCTCCACTGGTCAGCATTGAGGGATTGGAAGTGGTGAGCGACGAGCGCCGGGGCCGGCCGGGAGTGCTGAACAAGAGCCTGGCGGGCTTGGAGAACTGCCGCCGCCACCGGCTGATCACCGGGGTTGCAACCAGCATCTG
Organism: uncultured Solibacteraceae bacterium; assembly: GCA_964385765.1. GTDB lineage: Bacteria > Acidobacteriota > Terriglobia > Bryobacterales > Bryobacteraceae > CAWELS01. The sequence continues at coordinate 3,638 of CAYLSS010000561.1, read as the reverse complement.
CCAGACGAATATCGACGACCTGGTGACAGAGTCGTGGCTGCGTCGTCTTATCGGGATGCGGGTGCATTACGCGTGGTTCCATACTTATCGGATCACGGGTCCGAATCCGCATCCCGAACTGGCGCTCGAGCCCGAGCAGGTGCTGCGCGTGCGCCGGTTCCTCGTAGAGATGCGCAAGCGGCTGCCGATCGGCATTATCGATGCCTATTGGGACGATCAGGGCGAGGCGATTTGCCCGATGGCCACCGGCGTAAGCCACCACATCAGCCCGTACGGCGACATCGAGCCTTGCCCGATCATCCAGTTTGCCAAGGAAACGATTGGTGATGCGCCCAGTTTGTACGACCTGATGAACCGGTCGGCGTTCCTGCGCGATTTTCGGGAGACCGCCGCCCGTGCAACGCGCGGCTGCATTGTGCTGGAGCGGCCCGACCTGGTGAAGGAGCTGGTGGCAATACATAGCGCGCGGGACACGACCCAGCGCGGTACCGCCCTGGTCGAGCTAGACCGGCTGGAGCCGCGCCACAGCCAGCACAATCCAGGGAACGAGGTTCCCGAGGAACACTGGGCCTATCGCTTCGCCAAAAAGCGCTGGTTTTTCGGCTTCGGCGCCTACACTTGAGAACTGCATCCGGAGGCAGAATGCAAATCCCAGTCATCCAGCTTCCCCGGCAGGTTCCAACGCAGCCGGTGCGGACGCCCCAGGACAACATCCCGCAAACACGAACCGAGCGGGAGCAGATCAAAGCCGCCGTCGAAGAATATATCGACGCAGTCCGCGAAAGCGCGGTGCCGCCGCTTGTGCTCGACGAACTGCGTCTGCATTCGGCCGAGGTCGTGCGACGCATGGGAATCGACGCGAAGTACCGGGACTATGTCGGGCTGCTAGTCAACAACGAAGTCTGGCGCGAGCAGCTCGCTAGCGTGCCCTACCACCGGCGGCTGCTGCTGTTGCCCAAGTGCCTGCGAGTCGAGGACAAATGCCCGGCGCCGTTTGACGAGTTCGGCCTGCTGTGCAAGCAGTGCGGTCTATGCTCCATCCAGGATCTTCAGCAAGAGGCAGAGCGGCTCGGTTACGCGGTACTTGTGGCCGAAGGCTCGGCATTGGTCATGGCGCTGATCCAGACCGGTAAAATCGACGCCATTGTGGGCGTCAGTTGCATCTCGGTGCTGGAAAAGGCGTTCCCCTACATGGAGGCGGCAGCGATTCCCGGCATCGCGATACCGCTGCTTCAGGACGACTGCCGGGACACTACTGTTGACATCGAGTGGATTTGGGACGTCATCCATTTGTCCAGTGAAGACCGGACGCGGCGGATGGATCTCGATGCGCTGCGCGGAGAGGTCGAGTCGTGGTTCGGGCAGGATGCGCTTGAGGAGATTCTCGGGCCGGCCGAGGGGGAGACCGACGTGATTGCCCGCGACTGGCTGGCGCGAGCGGGCAAACGCTGGCGCCCCTTTCTGACGGTATGCGCGTGGAAGGCGCTAAACGGGGATCCCGCGATGGCGCTGCCCAAAGACCTCCAGCGGATTGCAATCGCGGTGGAGTGTTTCCACAAAGCCTCGCTGATTCACGATGACATCGAGGACGGAGACGAGCGCCGCTACGGATCGCCTGCGCTGCATGTTGAATTCGGCGTGCCGGTAGCGCTGAATGCCGGCGATCTGCTGGTGGGTGAAGGCTACCGGCTGATTGGCGAATGCGGCGCCGCACCCGAAATACGCGCCCAGATGCTGAGAATAGCTTCGGCCGGTCACCGTTCATTGTGCCAGGGCCAGGGAGCAGAGCTCTGCTGGGCCCTGGAGCCGCGACCCCTGTCAAGGCTCGAGGTTCTCGATATCTTCCGCCGCAAGACGGCGCCGGCGTTTGAAGTCGCCCTCCGGCTGGGCGCCGTGCTCGCCGGGGCTGGCTCGGAGATTTCCGCGGTGCTCACTCGTTACAGCGAGTCGCTGGGGATCGCCTACCAGATTCGAGACGACCTCGAGGATCTGGTATCGGGTCACGCACCCGACGACCTCGATGCGCGACGTCCATCGCTCCCGCTGGCGATGGCGTGGGAGCGATCCAAAGGAGAGCGGCGCGCGCTTGTCGAGTCGGCCTGGTTGAAGAGAAATGGTGCAGGAGCTTCGACCGCCGAGCTGCGCGAGCTGCTCGGCGAGCTTGGAGTCGAGGAGCGGTGCCGGACCCTTCTCGAGTCGTACAAAGAAGACGCAATCCGCACCCTGCCCGAGTTGAGCAACGCGAGCCTAAAAGGCTTGCTGCGGCGAGTCGTGGGCAAGATCTTCCGGGTTGAGATCAAGGGTTGGTGCAGTGAGTTTGAGGCTCGAAATGCTGCAAGTCGCACGGCTCGCGCCGAAGCAACTCGGTGAGTCGCGCGATCTGGTTGCCGGATTTCTTCGCGACCAGGTTCACGATGACGGCGGCTTCCGGAACCGCGCCGGAGAGAGCGATCTCTACTACACTGTCTTCGGCCTGGAAGCGCTGGTGGCGCTGCGTGAGGAGCCGCCGTTTAGCCGTGTTGCGAGATATCTCGAGGACTTTGCCGACGGCGCAACGCTCGATTTCGTTCATCTCTGCTGCCTGGCTCGAGCCTGGGCAAGCGTTTCGCGCGATCTGGCCGACGTTCCGGGGCAGGCAATCTTGTCGCGAATCGAGGCGTATCGCACGCCGGATGCCGGATATCATGCCGTCGCCGGCGCTGCGCATGGAACTGTCTATGGGGCATTTCTGGCTCTTGGGGCGTACCAGGATCTTCGCGGTACGATGCCGTGCGCGGAGAAGCTACCCGAGTCGATCCGAAACCTGCAGGCCGCCGATGGTGGATACGCCAACCAGCCGGGTGCGACGTACGGTCTGACGCCGGCGACCGCGGCCGCGGCCATTCTGATGCGCCATTTCGAAGAACCGCTCCCAGCGCTAACTCAATGGCTGCTGAATCGCGCACTGCCCGGGGGCGGATTCATCGCGACACCGTCAGCGCCGATTCCGGACCTGCTTTCCACCGCCACCGCCCTCCACGCGCTCGCCGGATTGCACACCCCAATCGAAGGGATCCGTGAGCCATGCCTCGATTTTGTCGACACTTTGTGGACAAATCGCGGCGGATTCTACGGCCACTGGAGCGACGACGCACTGGATTGCGAATACACCTGGTATGCCCTGCTGGCGCTGGGTCATCTGAGCGTGTAGCAATGAGAGTGGATCCAGCGGCGATCGACGAGACGCTGGCCAACCTTACCGCACGGCTGGTTGGAGCGCGCAATGCGAGTGGCCACTGGGAGGGCCGGCTGGCTTCCAGCGCGCTCTCGACCGCCACTGCCGTCACTGCGCTTGCCGTGACTGACCGTGAACGGCATGCACGGCTCGTCAACGGCGGCATCGATTGGCTGGCGAAACACCAGAATCATGACGGTGGCTGGGGTGACACGGAGCTCAGCCTCAGCAACATCTCGACGACCGCGCTGGTCTGGGGGGCCATGTCCGCGGCGGGATGCCACCAAACGGCGGTAGCGGGACGGGCTGCGGCATGGATGGAGCGGGCAGCGGGTGGAGCCGATCCGGAAAGCCTGGCGCGCGCCATCATCGCCCGCTACGGCGAAGACCGGACATTCTCCGTCCCGATTCTGACGGCGCTCGC
>CAYLSS010000560.1:289-4059 GCA_964385765.1 uncultured Solibacteraceae bacterium | reverse complement strand
TGGCTGGCTAACGCCAGCTACGTGTATAGCAAGCTCCGAGGCAATTATGCGGGCCTGCAGAGCAGCGACGAAATCCGGCCGACCGGCGGCGGAGCATTCTCTCCCAACCAGGGTTTCTCGGGCCTGACCGCGCGTCCGGGCGGAAACGCCAACCGCTACTTCGATCTGGATGAAGCCATGTTCGACGCAAACGGCAATCGCGGGCCCGATGGACGCCTGGCCACCGACCGGCCGCACGTTTTCAAGTTTTACGGCGCCAAGCACTTCCGCTGGGGTAGCGAACTCGGAGGCTTCTTCCGGGTGCAGAGCGGCACACCAGCGTCCACCCAGGTCTGGAGTGTGAACCATATTCCGCTTCTGGTGAACGGACGCGGGGACATGGGTCGGACTCCGGTTTTCAGCCAGACCGACCTCATGGTAGCCCACGAGTTCAACATGGGTGAGACCAAGCGTCTGCGCCTCGAGTTCAACCTCGACAACGTGTTCAACCAGAAGACGGCACAGTTCCTTTTCGACCGCTACAACAGTGAAGACCGCGGCAATTCCGCCGCCATCGACCTGAGTGATGTGGACCTGACGAAGGGCTTTGACTACCAGGCGCTGCTGCGGCAGACCGACGACTGGGCGTCCGGGCTCACCTTGGAACCGCGATACGGGAAGCAGGACCTCTTCTCCCCGGGCTTCCAGGGCCGTTTCCTGATCAAGTTCATCTTCTAAGGTCAACGTCGATCGTGAGCTGATACAAAGCTCAACCAACCGAGAGAGCAGGCTCTGCCGGCCCACCAGCCGCGAGTTCCTCACCTCGATATCGCGAAAGGCCACCCACACAAGGTGGCCTTTCCGTGGTGAATTTCCCGACCCGTCCGCACCGCCGACTCCTGCATGATACGGTTGAGGATGCCATGAGCCGCACAACCCGCCGTCGCTTTTTCTCCACAGGCGCCGTCGGCGCCGCCGGGCTCGCGACAAGCGCATGCAGCCGGCCGGCGCCCGCCCCGGCCCCTCCGCGGGCAACGCTAAGGTCGACAACGATTCTGCTGCGCTCCGGCTGGCAGACGGTGAATATCGGCGACATCGCCCACACTCCCGGGGTGCTGCGCCTTCTCGGACAGTATCTAAATGAAGCCGAGGTGATCCTTTGGTCGAACGCCGTAGACCGAGGCGTCGACGCCATGCTGCTCCGTCACTTTCCCGGCCTCCGCATCGTGCAGGGCGGCATCGGCGAAGACGGCCTACCTGACTCGCCGCCACTGCGTGAGGCTTTCGAGCAGGCTGATTTTCTGTTGCATGGCTCCGGGCCTGGCGTGGTTGCGCGACATCACCTGGAAGCCTGGCACAATTCCACCGGGAAGCCCTACGGGATTTTCGGGGTAACCATCGCGCTCGAGCAGGAAGCCGCGAGCCCGGCCATCGACCCGCAGTTCAAAGAACTTCTCGAGAACTCCGAATTCGTCTTCACCCGCGAGACCACATCATTCGACAACGTCATCCAGGCGGGCGTTCGCGGAACCCGAGTCGCCTTCGCTCCCGACGGCACTTTCAATCTTCAGATCCTCAACGAAGACGCTGCTCGAGCATTCCTCGAGAAGTACGAACTCGAGTCGAAGCGGTACCTGGTGGTCATCCCCCGGCTGCGCTATACGCCCTACCATAAAATCCGAGAGGTCAATTGGCCGGAGGAGCGCATACGCCGGCGCACGGCGGTGAACGCAAGGCACGCGGAGTCCGACCATGCAAAGCTGCGCGAGGTGATCATCCGCTGGGTCCGCGAGACCGGCCACAAGGTCTTGCTGTGCGCCGAGATGACCTACGCGCTCGACATCATTGATCCTCTGCTTTACCTCCCCCTGCCGGAGGACGTGCGCGCCAAAGTGGTTCGCCAACCTCACTATTGGCTCACCGATACGGCCGCATCCGTCTACCGCCGCGCGGTGGCGGTGGTCAGCTTCGAGTGCCACTCACCCATCATCGCCGCCGTGAATGACACTCCCTGCGTCTACGTTCACCAGCCGGAAGACGGCATCAAGGGGCAGATGTGGCGCGACATCGGGCTGACCCGGTGGTATATCGAGGTCGAAGCAACCAGCGGCCAGGCCATCGCCAACCAGGTAATGGGTATCTACTCGAACTACGCTTCCGCCCAGGTTCAGGTTCACGAAGCCGTGATCTATGCGCGCAGCCTGCAAGCCGAGGGAATGAACGTCCTGCGAAAGCTGCTTCTCCGGCCGGCGCCGCAGGCGTAGCGAGAGCGATGGGGGTCCCGCCAATTCCCCGGCCAGGCGCCGGCGTGACAGAATAAGGCAACTGGAGATGCCGCGCATGACTCGACTTTCGTCCCTATTCGTGCTGTCCGTCCTGCTCGCCGCCGGCCTCCCGGCGCAGCAAACCCGGAGAGAGGTCGTCAAACCAACCACCGAATACGATGACTCGAAACCCAACAGCGACCAGGTCGCCGAGGTCTACTCCATTCCGGCGCAGTTCGAGCGCATCGTTGTCCTGCGCTTCAAATATCGAGCGGACTTACTGAAGGGCCTGGAGCAGATGGTGGCAAGCGAGAAGATCGACAACGCCGTGATCCTCTCCGGCATCGGTTCAGTCCGCAACTACCACGTGCATTCCGTTAGCAACCGTGAGTTTCCGTCGAAGAACGTCTTCGTGAAGGATCCGACAGCGCCGGCGGATATCCTGAGCGTGAACGGTTACGTAATCGACGGCCGCGTTCATGCGCACATCACGCTGGCGGACGCGAACGGCAGCTTTGGCGGGCATCTCGAGCCGGAAACGAATGTCTTTACCTTCGCCATCGTCACGCTCGGCGTGTTCGGCGACAATGTCGACCTGACGAATGTCGATGACAAGACATATCGCTGAGCGAAGAGGAGTCCCGTCTGACCTCGGAACCGGTCTACCGCGTGTTCCGGGCTCTGAGAAAATCGCCCAGCCTCTTGTCCGCTCCGAGCATATGATCTCGCAGCCAGTCCTTCAGATAGGACATCATCGAATCGGTCAACTCGGCTTCGCCGTCCTCGAACGATCTCCTGAATTCCAAAGCCTGGCGGATCAGAATTTCGTGCTGAGCTTTGTGCGAGTCCGTCTCCGGGTACTCGAGCCGAGTCATCAGGCTTTCCTCGGTCGCGAAGTGCTCGCCGACGGCGACAATGAGCGCATGCAGGCGATCGACGAGCGCATCTCTTGGGGCGCCAGCGAGAAAGGCGTCGTTTAACTGGTTCAGGAGAAGACCGAGCTGCCGATGCTGCCGGTCAATCTCCTCAACTCCGAGGACGTAGTGCGTGCCCCAGCGAAACAAGCGATGAGTAGCCATTGGCATGTGAGTGAATACCTACTGGCATTGTACGAGATTTTGTAGTCCGTTTCTCTTCTGTCGCTCTACCGCGCGTGCCTGATCCGCAAAGCCCACTCACCGGCAGCCGGGGGCGTGGCAGCCGTCAGCAGAACCCGGTAGATGCGCTCACCCCAGGATGACCGGAGCCTGGAATCGTTGATGTCGACTCCCTCCACCTTCGCGGTGAATTGTCGCGGGTCGAATGAGACCTGCACTCCGGCCAGTCGCATTTTCCCTTCTCCGTCGCTGTCGACCGGTCCGGGCGTCATCAGTGTCTGAGTCATCTCGCCGACCGAACGCGCAAGGCTGTAGCGGTCCGCAATCACGACCTCTTCGGCCCTCCGATCCAGGCGGACCGTTCTCTCCCAACTTCTGACGCCGGCCTTCGTCGGCCAGGTGGTTTCGTCCGCGACGATGACGTCCATGT
>CAYLSS010000560.1:0-279 GCA_964385765.1 uncultured Solibacteraceae bacterium | reverse complement strand
CTCGAGAACGAGCGTCGAAGTCTCTTCCGTGGCTTCATAAGCCTTGACACGAGCCCCGTGCTCACGGCCCGCGGCCTGCATGACTCCGCCAATGGTCGGCAGATTATGCCACGCCGACTGCATCGTCCAAATCTCATAGCGTTCGTTGCTGAAGGTCTTCGCCGTGTACGTCTCCACGCCGACATCGATGATCGCTGGTTCGCCATCCGCATAGACGATGAAGTCACCGACGTCGTTGTGATTGTGGCTCTCCGCGTTATGACCGCCGTGAGCGGCCAC
>CAYLSS010000559.1:0-4063 GCA_964385765.1 uncultured Solibacteraceae bacterium | reverse complement strand
GGCCGGAATTTCCGGCGCGCCGCTGGCCACCTACCTGATGGACGACCAGAATGTCTGCGCCACCGGCATTCCGGGCGAGTTGATGCGCGATCTGCTCAACCGCTCCACTCTCCGGCTGGCCATCTCGTCGGAGCTCGCTACCTGTTACGAGGTGAAGTACGGCCACAAGTTTTGGCTGATGCCACCGGTGGTTCCATCTGGCCTCATCCTCGACCGGCCTCTCCCCCCGGACAACCTGCTCGCCAAACCAGCATCAGCCGCCATCCTCGGCAATATCTGGGGACAGCGCTGGCTCGACCTCCTGCGTGTCACCCTGACAGGCTCGGGCATCGTCCTCCGCTGGTACTCCACCAATCACCTCCGCTACCTCGAAGGTTCACCGGAAGACTTGGCCGCCGACGGCATCGAAATTCCCCCAGGACCGCCGCTTCCCGATTCCCAGCTCGTTGAGACAATGCGCCGGACACCGTTTGTGGTAGTTCCTACCGGTACCCTCGATGAACGCGATGACCGCCGCTACATCGCCCAGCTTAGCCTTCCAAGCCGTATCCCCTTCTTGCTGGCCACGGCGCACACACCATTCCTCGTCGTCGGGCACGAACGTACCGCCGCGGCCCGGTTTATTCGCGACCTCGAAATCGGCGATGTGTGCGACTATGATCGCGAGGCGTTCCGCGCGGCAGTGAGCGCAATCACCGCACCCTCGCGAAACCGCAAGCTGCGCCTCCGCGCCCTCGCTCTCGCGGGTCGCTTCACGGACACCGGCGCTGCCGAGTGGATCTGGCAGTCTCTCGACAAGGGGCAAGCCTTCGACCTGCGCTACGAGGACTTCATGCGCCGGCCCCGGCCCGAAATCGAGGCATTGGCCCATCGCCACGGGCAACCCAAATGAAGGAATTCATCAAAAACGCCCTCAAGATCGTCGGCCACGCCCTCACCGTGAGCGTCCACGAACGGCTCGACCACGTCGACCACGCCCTCGACCTCATCATCGATCAGAACAACCGCATGGCTCGCACCCAGACCGCTCTGTTGCAGTCATCGATTCATATGGTCAATTCAATCAATCGCGTGCAAGCCGATCTCGCCGTGGTTCGCCGCGGCGTCACGCGAACCTCCGGCCGGGCAGACCTCCTGGTCGAGGCGGTCGACCGCGCCCTGGCCGAAATCGGCGCGCTCAAACTAAGCGCTGAGAATCAAAAGGATCTGATCCAATCCGAACAGGGCGGACGCTGGCGTGAGGCCTTCTTCCAGCTCTACTCCGGCCTGCCGAGACTGGCGCCCGGAAGCGACGAAAGCACCCGCCGCGCAATCCACGCTCTTGGCCAGATTCCCAAGCACCCACGGATTATCGACGCCGGCTGCGGTACCGGCGCACAGACAATGGTCCTGGCAAAGGAACTCGGCGGCCGGATCACGGCCGTCGATACCTACCTCCCATACCTCGAGGAGCTAGCGGTAGCCGCACGACGCGAGGGGCTCGACTCGGTAATCGAGCCTCGCTGCCTCTCAATGGATGCTCTCGACGAACCAGCCGGGAGCGTCGATCTGATCTGGAGCGAAGGCGCTGTCTATCAGATCGGCGTATCCCATGCACTTAAGAAGTGGTACCCCTTGCTCCGACCTGGGGGCAGGATTGCTTTTACCGAGATCACCTGGATCGCCGATAACCCCCCAGAAGAAATAAAAACATTCTGGACAGCGCTATACGAATCGATGGGCGATATGCGTACCAACTGTCTCCGAGCCACCCAAGCCGGTTACGAAGTCGTCGGCACCGTCACGCTTCCATCGGAAGACTGGTGGCGCGATTTCTATACACCGCTCCGGAAACGCTGTTCGGAATTACTGCAAAATGAAGCGCTCACACCGGCACTTCGAGAGATCGTCGCGCAGACGGAAGAGGAGATCCGGTGCTTCGAGCGCTTCGGGGCCTTCTACGGCTACGTCTTCTATCTGCTGTCAAAGCCGGAATAAGCCGCAGGTCACCTAAATACAATCCTCTGTAGAGAATCGCGCGGTACACCTATTTAGTACTAAGGTACGACTTCAGTTTACTGTAGTACTCCTAGACATTGATAAGTTGATTTACCGATACGATAATCGAAGCAGAGTTCGGTCTTAGTGATCGGACTCAACACGGAGGAGTAGGCTGGCGAAGGCGGGCACGACACCGCCTTCGCCGGACTCATTTGCCGCCTTCGGGGGGGAGGTCCCCACTATTGTCTCTCGTACGACTCTTATGCCTGTTTTGCGCCTTGTCGACCGTCACGGTAGCCGGTGACCTGAAATGGCTTCGCCGAGCGTCCTCGGCAGCCGTTTGCGCCGCCAGCGCGTTCGACGTCGCTTCTACTCATCACGCGATTAGCAATGGCGCGGTGGAGGCGAATCCGTTGCTGTCCGCTCCCGATGGAGGAGTCCGTTGGGGCCGCGCCTCACTCATCAAAATCGGCTTCTGCACGGCCAACATCGTCATTGGCGAACTTCACCTGCTGGACCGCCAGAACCACCGCCGTGCCGACAAGATCCTTTCCTTCGCCCAATTCGGTATGTCCGGAGCGCTCATCTATACCGGGATTCACAACGTCCGCGTGGGAAACCGAATCCAGCGGCGGCCCGACTATTTGACGGCCGAATGAGGCGCGCGTCGCACACCTGCGATGCGGCCGGGCGGCGGTTCAGCGCCTTGCCTGCCGGCGCGCCTTCTTCTTGCGGCGGGCAACTGAGTCCCTCGCGGGTTCTTTCGCTTCCTGTCCCGCCCCGGGGTCGGCGGGCGCGTTCAGCGCGAGAAACATGCACAGCAGCAGCGACGGCCAAACCTGTGCAAAAAGTCGATTGATGATCACCTCGATCGGCTCTCTGGGATCTTCGGGAGCAACAATGCAGCTTACCCAGTAGACTCCCGCCATCAGCCCCAGAACCAGCGTGTTCACGGCCAGCAGCGGCCGCATTCTCGGGTGTGGGGAAAACCGGAGCACGAGTCCCAGAATCAGCAGCAGCACGAGTGGGTTGCCAGGACCACGGCCGAGCGATAGGACTTGGCCGATCACCCCGGACATCACGAACAGGTATCGGTCGGGGTCGGCCAGTTTCCCAAGACTCTCCGCCATGCTCTGTCCCGGGTACGCTCCGCTCGAAGGCGCCATGAAGAGCTTGAAAGCGATCAGTATCGCGATCCCGGGAATAGCGCCGCCCAGCATCCACTTCGCGCGGCCCAGCGATAGCTGCCTGCCCTCGTCACGCCACCCAACCGCCACGGCGGCGGCGATGGCAAGTATCAGAAACGAAATTCCCTCGTCCTTGACCAGCGCTGCAAACGAAGCGCAGGCGCCGGCCGCAATCCAGATCCGGGGGCGTGCGGCCGCCTCCGCCGTGACCCCCAGTGCAAGCAGCGACAGCGTGGCCAGAAAGAAAAAGCTGATCGGAATATCGGCGTACTGCCAGACCGCCTGCTCCACCTGGGGGACGCTTGCGATGAGCAACAGACAGGCCAGTAATGCCGCCGAGGTGGCCCGGAGGAGGTGCAGCGAGGCCACCAGCAGCGCCACCGACCCCCAGAACGTCGCCCATGCCGTCGCCACCGCCGCCGGGGGCGAGCCGAGGTCGCCGCCCAGCTTCCACGTCCGCCCGATAAACGCGGACAGCAGCGGCGGATACTCCGGATGCATCTCCGGAACCAGCGGCGACACCGCATTCTGCCATGCTCCCGGCGGTCCGGCGAAAAATTGTGCCCGCAGGTTCCAGATCGAAAAGGCGTCCCATTCGCCATACGGTTTCGCGCGCGTGATATTCACCTGGGCGGCGATCACAAACAGTAGCGTCAACGCCACCAACACAGCCAGCACGGCATTCCACCTCCAGGGGAGAGATCCCGGAAGCCAGACTCTCTCGCTCTCTTTATTCGCCGTCGCTTTAGACCGTCTTTGATAGACAACCGCCAACCCCGCCAGCAGCACCACTTCGCAGCCCAGGACAAGCCGGCGGTCCACCAGTCCCGCCGCCGCCAGCAAAAAATAGAGGCCGCCCGTCAGTCCGATACCCGCTCCGATTCCGAGCGATGACT
>CAYLSS010000558.1:0-4069 GCA_964385765.1 uncultured Solibacteraceae bacterium | reverse complement strand
AGCGGGACCGCCTCGGCCTGATCACCTACGGTATGACGTACCTCAACGCCTTCTCGGCGAGTCAAAGCTTCAAGCCGGGACTTGATAGCGCGCTCTCGCAAATCGATTGCGAAGGCGGCACCGGCACCGCCCAGGCGCTCTGGAAGGGCTTCGAGGAGATTCAGGCCATCAATGAACCCGGCGCCCTGAACCTCATCGTGTTCTTCACTGACGGTCTGCCAAATGGCATTACGGCCAACTTCACGCTCAGACAACAATCGGACTGGCGCTACGGCCATGGCTGGAGCCCTTACAGCAGTACCTCCAACTACTACGACATGGATCCAAGTCCGTGCCGGGACGCCGACGGCGAGCGTTATGATCGGCGGCCATGGCAGAGTTATCAAACCTACTGGGGACCGAACTGGAACCCCTACTGGAACCCGGCGTCCACAGTCCGGGGCGTGCTGGCCGCCGAGGGCAGTGGAACCAAGACCACGGGCTACACCTATGGCTTGACTCCGGAACAAGCCGCTTCGCTCACCGACCACAATGAGTCCCCGATCTCGATGAGCGGATGTGATTTCTCGAGCAATGGCTGGAGAGTACGGCGTGATGTCGCCTATATTCCCAACTATGACGCCTATGGCAATGAAACCCATGGGTACCAGTCGGTGGACGAATTCTGGGCCGGCCATCCCTATGAGGGTATGATCCGGCCGGACATCCCCCGGAACGTCGGCCGGGCCTCGAAAAACGCGGCCGACAATGCCGCCCGCCGCATACGGACCGATGTGAGTCTGCCCACCGTCATCTTCACCATCGGCTTGGGCGATCCGAGTGGCAGCGTTCCACCTGACGAGGTTTTCATGAAGCGCGTCGCCAATGACCCGACCGGCCCCACCTACAACGACCAGGAACCGGCCGGGATGTATGCCTTTGCGCCCGACAACGCCGAGTTGGCCGAAGCCTTTTATCGGATCGCTTCCGAAATCCTGCGTATCTCTTTATAGTGTGCGAGAGGCGGTTCGGGTCGCCCGGCCAGTCTGCTATCCTGACAATTCCTCTTCAATCCTTATGACCGAGATTCGCCCATTCCGTCCGTTTCGCTACACGCCGAAGGCTGGACCGCTTGAAAAGCTCGTCACGCAGCCCTATGACAAGATCTCGCCGGCGATGCAGGCTCGCTATCTGGAGGCCAGCCCGTACAACTTCGTCCGCGTGATCCTGAACAAACCCGGCCCGGGGGATTCGCCCGGCGATAACGTCTACACACGGGCCGCCGCCGCATTGAATGACTGGAAAGAGAATGGCATTTTAGCCCGCGACCCGGATCCCGGTTTCTACCCTTACTTTCAGGAATTCACCGTCCCGGACAGCGGGGAACGAATCACGAGAAAGGGCTTCATCTGCCTCGGGCCGGTCGACGACTATTCCAATGGCGTCGTCTACCGGCACGAGCAGACGCTGTCGGGTCCGAAGAAAGATCGGCTCGAGCTGTTGCGCCACACACAGGCGCACACCGGCCAACTGTTCTTCCTCTACAGCGATCCTGCCTCAGCCGTGGATGCCATGCTCGATGAGGCGGCCGCCGGCGCCCCACTCGCCGAGGTCAACGATGAATACGGCGTCTTGCATCGCCTGTGGCGGATTACCGAGCCGGCAAAGACCGCGGCCATCAGCCGACTCATGGCAGACAAGAAACTGTTGATCGCCGACGGCCACCACCGCTACGAGACCGCTCTTGCCTATCGCAATGAGAATCCGGACAATCCCGCGGCCCGGCACGTCATGATGACTCTGGTCAATATGGATTCACCCGGCTTGAAGATCCTCGCCACACACAGGCTGATTCACAGCCTGGCGGGCTTCGATCCGGACGAGCTCCTCAACAAGGCTTCGAGCCGGTTCCGGATCACGAAGGACGCCTCGGAACAACAGCTCCGCACACGGCTGACGGAGTCGGACGCGAATCTGGTCCGCATCGGCCTCTCCACCGGCAGTCGGCTGAGCCTGCTCGAGTCGGAGCGCGATGGCGGAGAACTCGATGTCGCCGTCCTGCACCGTGTTGTGCTGGGCGAGCTGCTGGACATCGACGAGGAGGCCGTCCGCGAACAGAAGAATGTGCGGTACCAGCGCGGGTTGGAGGCCGCGGTCGAGGAAGTCCGCGCAGGGCGGGCACAGGCCGCGCTCCTGCTCGCTCCACCCTCGATTCAGCAGGTCGCCGGCATCTCCTTTGGCGGAGGTGTGATGCCGCAGAAGTCGACCGACTTCTACCCGAAGCTCCTCAGCGGGCTGGCGATTTACCAGATGTAACACCGCCTACTGGAGCGGAAGCGCAATCGCCCTGTCCGTATCAATGGAGCGCTGAGCCGCCTCCAGGATTTCGACCACGTCGACGTTGATGTCAAGCGCCACCAGGCCCTCCAGATCCTGACCGGTCTCCAGCACATGCACCATGTAAGCGATCGGCTCGGCGCGCTCCGCGGGCAGCGGCTCCAGCGGAAGCTCTTCGGCAGGGCCGCGGCGTTCCTTGCGGACTTTGACGCCGTTCCGGTCTATGTACACGCTGCCATCGAGTCCAAAGACTTCCAGATCCTGGAAGCTATGCGGCAGATCCCAGCTCCCTTCGAAGAGCCCTACGCCTTGCTTGTAGGAAAGGATCAGCGTGGAGTTGTCTTCGACCTTGGGGAAAGCCTCGGGCCGGAGATGATTCACATGCGCGTAGACCTTCTCCGGCTTGCCGAGGTACCACAGGCTCCAGAGGGCGTTGTAGCAGCCAAAGTCGATCAGGGCGCCGCCGCCATTCTGCTCCGGGTCCGTCAACCAGGCGAAGAAGTACTTGCTCCGCGGCCCCCTGGAGCCCGGACCACCGTGGCCCACGATTCCGCGGAGACGCCAGACCTGTCCCAGGGCGCCGGAGTCGGCGTGACGCTTCGCGGCGTAGTTGGACGACCACCAGGCCATCTGGTAGTTCGTTATCACCTGTACGTCGTGTTTGCGGGCCAGTGTTTGGATCTTCCGGGCGTCTTCCAGCGTTGAGGCCAACGGCTTCTCAAAAATGATGTGGATCCCGCGGGGCGCGCAGAACTCGGCGATCTCGAGGTGCCGGTTGTTCTCCACAAACGCCCATACGATGTCGGGTTTGGCCCGTGCGATCATGTCCGGGTAGTCGGTATAGAAAAGGTTGTCGGACACCCCGAGTTTCTTGGCCTCGGCAATCAACTCCGTATTGTCCTCGGCCACGCCCACGAGCGTGGCGGACTCGCCGGCTACCATCGTCTTGAGATGTCCCCAGACATGCGAGTGCACAAGGCCGGCGACGGCAATCCTCTTCTGCTGCGAAGCTGCCGGAACAGCCGCCATCAGAATAAGGCAAATGTAAACAATTGAGTTCCACATCGATTCACTACCGACCAGCACTATAGCAGAAGGCCCGCAATGAAGGTTTTTAACACTTCAGAAGCTGCCCGGCGCGACCTTGCCGGAACGCTCGATCAATGATAGTGGTTTAATGAGTGGGAAGACCGGGCAGTTTACACTGTCGGCAATAGCGCCGAGCTTCAGACCTTCCGGGTGTTGGAGCTTCCGTGAGGGCTTCCCGGAGCAGGAGGGACGGTGAGAGACTTGAGGTTTGCTGGAGCAGTACTGATTGCCTTTTGTTCACTGCTCTCGTCCGGCGTTGCGCAGGACTTGAGAGAACTCGTCCGAGAGATGGAGGCCGCCGGCGACGCATCGGGAGCGCTGGGCGCCCTGGAAAGAGCGGTCCGGGACAACCCGTCAGATATCCAGAGGCTGACCGTCTACGCGGAATTCCTGGATCGCCACGGGGATGATCGGGCCAGGGAGGCCTACCGGAAGCTGCTTGACGGCGCCACTGACCCCGCCATCCGCGCCCGCGCGGCGCGGCGACTGGTTTCGCTGGATCTGATCGCCGGCGATCGGGAGAGCGCCGCCCACCACCTCAAAATCTATCGTGAGGCCGGAGGGGAGGGCCTGGACGGGACGATCCCGGCCGCGGCTTCCCCCGACAACACGGAATTCGTCGAGATCCCTGGCCCCCTCGAGTCATTTTCGCGAATGGCGGCGT
>CAYLSS010000557.1:0-4078 GCA_964385765.1 uncultured Solibacteraceae bacterium | reverse complement strand
GGGCTACCTGAGGGGCGAGCTCGAAGAGCTGGCGGCCGCCCGCCGGACTCTCTCCCTCACGGTGGATTCGGCCGGGCAACGAAAGCGGATCCCGTCCGGCTTCGAGCAGTCGGTTCCGGGAACGATGGTGATGTTCACACTGCTGGTGATGTTCACCACCGGCGGCGTGAGCCTCCTGCAGGAACGCCAGCAGGGCATTCTGCGGCGGCTTGCCTCTTCGCCGATGTCGCGTGGAGCGGTGGTCATGGGCAAGTGGGGGTCGCGATTTGTGCTGGGCATCGTTCAGATCAGTTGGGCGATGGTGATCGGGTCGCTGCTTTTCAAGGTGAACTGGGGTCCACACCTCTGGGCGCTCGGCGTGTTCCTGCTGGTTTACGCCGCACTGGCGGCCGCCGCGGGCTTGCTGCTCGGTAACTTCGGCAAGAGTGAGGGCATGGTGATCGGGCTCGGCGTCATCCTGTCGAACGTCCTGGCGGCGCTCGGCGGATGCTGGTGGCCCAGAGAGATCACGCCCCTGTGGGCTCAGCGCATCACTATGCTCCTGCCCACGGGTTGGGCCATGGACGCCGTCCATAAGCTGATGAGTTTTGGCGCGCCCCCCGAAGCTGTGATCCCCCACGTCGCGGCCATGGCTGCCAGCGCGATTGCTGCCTGCTGGGTGATTGCCCTCCGCTTCCGGTTTCAGTAGGTCGGGGCGCCGGATCAGACCCCGAAGCAGCGTCTTCTGATCGCGGTCGCCACTGTGTTCAGGCCGTCAATCGCCCGGTTTCCGATCGGTTACGCCAACCGCCGGTTCCGCAACATCGAGGATGGGGCGCGAACTGCCTACCGCGTGAGCGCGTTGAAGAAGAGCTTGAAGGTGTCGTAACTCTGGCCGCGGTATTGCGGCCGCATTCCGAATAGGATCGCCCGCCCTTTGCCAAACGGGACCTCGAGGAGAGCCGCCCGTCCGGTCAGGTGATTCTCGCCAAGCAGCCACCCGGACGCGAGGATGTCCGTATCCGGATACCGGGCGACCGTTCGTGCCTGGCGCGGGCGGCCCGCTGCGAAGACAGGGCTTCCCTGAGACCAGATGGCGATGTTGCGCGGCAGGCCGTAGGTGAGCGGATGTCGTTCGAGCCTGACCGAGAGCAGTGAGCCGGGAGAGTAGTACTGGCTGTTGCGGAGGGTGCTCACGACATTGCTGGCATCAATGCCCATGTTGTTGATGGCGTACTCCGTCGAGCGGTTGAAAAAGACCAGGGTTCCGCCGCCCGCCAGAAACGATTTGAGTGAGGCCGCCGCGCGGTTGTTCAATCCTCCGGTATATTCCTCGGGCATCGAGCCGCGGCGGTAGCCCTGCTCCAGCGACGATGCACTCTGATCCGGGAAAACGATCACGTCGAAAGCGTCCTGCAGGTTGCCGTCGAGAACCATATCGTTGGTGATCCTGGTGTACTCGAAACCGAACTGCTCGAGTGTCCATCGCGTCCATCCTTCATCCATCGAGGGAACCCAGCTTCGATAAAGTCCGACTCTCGGCGCCTTTACCTCGAGAGTATCGATTCCGTCCGGTCGCCGGGCGAAGAAGTCCCCGGTCAACTCATCCCGCCAAACCGCGCCCTCCTCACGCCAGATGCGGTTCACCTCTTTCCAGGAATCGATGTCGGACGCAGCCAGGCCCCCGTCGGCGGGACGCCGGCCCTTCAGGTCAAAGATAAAGCTGCCCGCCGAATCGAGAGGCGCCTCGAACCGGTCCTTAACGGTGGCGACTTCGACTCCCATCAGCAGCGGAAGCGTGTGTGCAGTCACGTCGTAGGGGCGTTTCGGCGGGCCTCCGGGATATTGCCGCATGTCCGGATAGTCCTGCACCTCGAGGAGAGTCTTGGCCCAGGAACTGTAGGGCTGCTGCATCCGGATGACGTAGTCGCCGGCGGCAAAGGTCGTGCCGTCGGCGATGAACTCGGATCCCGCGCGCTCGACCTCGATCATGCCGAAGGCAAGGGTTTCCATCAGCTTGCGCGCTGAACCGGGATCGCGTTGACTGGCCGGGACGACGAACGCGTAGGGCGAGGTCCGCTTGACCGCCCGGCGGCCGATTCCATGGAAGGCACGCAACAGATCCGCCCGCCGCACAGCCGCCTGGTACAGGCATGACTCCCAGGCGATGAGCTGATAGTCAACGATGTCGCGCACTGTCCAGCCGCCGCCCAACCAGGGCTCGACGTAGTTCCAGCTACGGCTTCTCGGGTCAAAGCCTCGTCCCTCGCCCCGAATCTGAGTCGGTTGAATGTCGATCGGCGTAGCCAGTCGCGCACTCGCCGACTCGCTCAAAATGCGCATGCCCCCGTGGTAAGCCTGGTAGTGGCGCGCCGGAGTCCAGAAGTCATAGATGGCGTTGATGACAACGCCCTTCTTGCCGGCGCCGGTCAGATCCGCGGCCATCCCGATGCCGATCATGTTACAGAGCTGCACGATCATCGGATCAATGTTGGGATCCACCGGATCCAGCCATGGCGGCACGAACATTCGCGCGCCGTACGGACCCATCTGGTGGACGTCATAGACGATTTGCGGGTGCCACACGTTATGCAGCCTGGAGACGGCGATCTGCGTCTCGGCCTGCGAGAAGATGTACCAATCGCGGTTGTTGTCGTGACCGACATACTTCTGGTACAGCTCCGGCGGCGACGTCCCTTCGTAGGGCGTGTCGAGCGTCTTCTCGTACCATTGACGGACGATCTCCACTCCATCTGGATTCAGCGAGGGAACAAGAATGAAGATGACGTTTTCCAGGATCGCCTTCGTTTCTTTTCCCTGGCCGGTAATCATGCGGTGGGCGAACTCGGCCGCCGTGTGGGTGGAGGCGACCTCGGTCGAATGGATCGAACAGGTGATCATGACCACTGTCTTGCCCTCGTCCACGAGAGCCTCCACTTCGTCCGGCGAGACGCCGCGGGGATCGGCCAGCTTCTGCTGTATCTCCAGGTAGCGATCCAGGTCGGAAAGAGTTGTCGCGGATGAAATGATGGCGGCGATGAAGGGTTTGCCTTCCGTACTCCGGCCGAGTGTCTCGGTGCGGATCAGATCGCTCTCCCGGTCAAGGGCTTCGAAGTAGGACACCACCTGGTCCCAGGCCACGAGCTTCCGTGCGGCGCCCATCCGGTGACCGAAATGCTCCTCGGGCGTTGGCACGGCTCCCCAGAGGGCGCCGGCGCCGATCAATAAGGCAAGCAGGATCCGCTTCACTCTCTCGACTCCGATTCCGAACACCGCCGTGCTGGTGGACGCCGGTGTTCTGATGACAATGCACCAATTGTAGCCAAACGCGTTTTCCGCCGATTTCCGGACGAACAGGTCATGCGGTGCGGTCTGACAGATTGCTTGATTCATTCCCGGTCCGCGTCCGCAACTTGCTACACTGATCCCTCGGAACTCCCATGGCCAGCGATCGGCTCCACGGCATCATTCCTCCCATGGTCACCCCGTTTACCGAGGGCGGCGCCCTCGATGAAAAGCTCCACCGCGCCGACATCCGATTCTTGATCGACACTGCCCGGGTACACGGACTCGCCGTCTGTACCAGCACCGGTGAGGGCTACACTCTCTCGACCGACGAGTGCTGCCAGATAGTCCGGTGGACGAAAGAAGAGGCCGGGAGCCGGGTCCCGCTGGTTGCCGGCGTGATCGCCGACAGCACCAGGGCTGCCGTCGAACGCGCCCATGCTCTTGCCGGCCTGGAGGTCGACGCGCTGCTGGTCCCGCCGGTTCACTACGTCTACCAGCCGGACGATGACGCGATTTTGCGATACTTCGCCGACATCGCCGAGGCGTCCCGTTTGCCTGTGCTGGTGGATAACGTGGTTCCCTGGTGCTGGCTTTCGCCGAAGCTGTTGACCCGCATCCTCCGGGATGTCAAAGGAGTGATCGGAGTGAAGCAAGGCGCCGCCGATTTGAAGGCGCTCGCCGACCTTCTACTGCTGATCGAAGAGGCCAATCTGCAGCGGGACGCACTGGTGTTTTCGGCGGTGAACCCGCTGCTCTATCCTTCCTTCCTCTTGGGCGCGCACGGGGCGATTTCGGCGCTGACAACGGCAGC
>CAYLSS010000556.1:0-4080 GCA_964385765.1 uncultured Solibacteraceae bacterium | reverse complement strand
TGGATCGCCTTCACCCTGCTGAGAACTTGCGAGAGGTCGTGGACGCCCCCTGCCGCCGCCAAGCCATACCGTTCGGCCGTTCGCATCTCATGCGCGACCTTCGCTGTTCGCAGCAAGCTCTTGCTCGGAACGCAGCCATACCAGGTGCAGTCGCCGCCAAGCCTGGCGGATTCGATCAGGGCAGTCCGGGCGCCCAGGACTGCCGCCATTCCGGCGCCCGTCAGCCCGGCGGCCCCGCCGCCGATCACCAACATGTCATAGTCATAAGCCATGATTATTAGTTGATGCCCCTGTTCCGCCTAGGTTACTCCCGGCACGCTCCGGCGTATAATCGGGCCCATGCGAAAGAAGCTAACCAACGGCAAGATATTGGGGTTGGAGCGCGGTGACATCACCAAGATCGCGTCGGACGCCATCGCCAACGCCGCCAACAAAGAGTTGCGCGGCGGAGGAGGAGTCGACGGAGCAATCCATCGCGCCGGGGGACCGGCGATCATGGAAGAACTGAAGAAGATTCGTGAAGCCGAGGGAGGCTGCCCCACGGGGAGCGCGGTGGCGACGACAGCCGGAAATCTTCCGGCCCGGTGGGTCCTTCATGCGGTCGGTCCGGTTTATCGCGATGGCAGCCATGGAGAGCCGGAGCAACTTGCCTCCTGCTACCGCACCTGTCTGGACCTGGCCGACGAGCACGGTGTGAAGAAGATCACGTTTCCGTCGATCAGCACCGGCGTCTACGGCTATCCGGTGGAGGAGGCCGCGCCGATCGCCCTCAGCACGGTGGCCGAACGATTGGCGGAAGGCACAACGGTGGAAGAGGCCATCTTCGTCCTGTTCGACGAAGCGACTTTTGGCGCCTATCAGGAGGCCTTGAACGATACACGGCTGGAGTAGTCGCCCTGGCCGGCTGGATCCGCCAGGAAAGGGAGTTGCCCCAAACTGCCGCCTGCAGATGACGCCCCTGGCCGATCAGAACGGCAGCCGGACTTCGAAGCTGTCCTCTCCGATGCCCATCCGTAGCAGGCCGTCTTCCACAGAGGCCGACGTCGCAGGGACGCCCGGATCGCGGCCGCGGGCGCCGTTTACGAAGATGACGACCGGGATGTAAGGCGGGACTGGTTCCCGACTTCTCCAGTACGGGTAGGCGGCGGCGCCGCCAAAGAGGTGAGCGTGCCGCCACCCGGGCCGGGGCTCGAGGCGCTCGGAGGAAAGGTCGCCGGCAGGGGCATCGACCACGGCCATCAACGAACGAAACTCGCCCGCACGAATTGCGATGCGGTCCGCCGCCTGCTTGCGCTGCAAACTGGTGTTGTGCGGGACGCTGATGCCGTAACCGGCGATCGTGAGATAGGCGGGACGGGCGCTGGTGTGCCAGAAAGCGTGGACCTCGCCGTCGTCGCCGATCAGGGTGTGGGTGATCACCTCACCGAACTCCTCGAACTCGGCGTCAACGGGGTCCAGGCGGATATCGTAGGTGCTGGCTGAATGGTCCGCGGCTACGCGAAGCGGCCGGGGATTCGCCCGGTAACACCAGTTCTGGCCGTCGAAGGAGATGCCGGTACGCCCGGCCGGTACGTCCGGCCCTCCTTCGCCGGGCAGGGCGAAGCCCAGGTAGCTCGAATAAGCGTGCTGGAAGTACTTCGCGCCGCGCTGCCATTGGTCGCCCGGCTTTGGCGGCGAGCCGATGGGATACTGGCGCGCCTCGCCGTCGATCGGGCTCACGCGCAGCACCATCTCCGCACCGGGTAGCGCCAGCCGCCCCCCGGCGCCATCGGCCGGGATCGGCTGCTCTGTATCTGTCCAGAAAGGATGCTCCGGCGGCAGGACCAAGGGCGCCAGTCCGTGAGCGGCCCAGTAGGGGGAGGCGCGGGCGATGTACGTCTCCGGCGCCACCGCATTGGGGCCGTGGTAGCCGGGCTCCAGGAGGCCGTTGTCGCTGAGGCACCCGCGTTCCCAGAAGTAGCGCAGGCATCCGGACGCGATGCGACGCGCTTGCCCCGGAGGGAGCGTGTTGGTCCCGTTGATCAGCGCCCAGCCGAGGGCGGAGACACTGGCGAAGCGATAGGTGAGCGAACGTCCCCACGGGATAGGACCGCCGTCGCGACCGTAGAGATGGGTATAGCTGCGTTGGAACTCACCAGTCGTGCGGCGAACCCGTTCGCCGAAGCGCTCTTTCCATCCGGGGTCGAATTGGCAGAGCGCGTTGTTGTAGAGCTGGAAGCCCCAGAGATTGTAGTAGTCGTAGGTGAAATTGCCCCCGTCGATGAACCACCCGTCGCCGCGGTACCAGTTGAGCAGCCGCTCGAAGATACCGGCCATCCGCTCGCGATCGTAGGAGATGCCTTCGCGCTCGAGCAACGGTACGCCCATGAGCTGGAAGTACCAGCAGTTGCAGTCGAACGCGGGGGTCTTCACCAGGTTATGAATGAACTCGAGCACATTGGCTCGTTGGCGCGACGTGAGCGGATCCCAGAGAAACTCCGGACTCAGGAGGATCGCGAGCGAAACGTTGGTGCCGAAGGCGCTGTAGCGCGGCTGCTGTCCCCAGTGGTGTTCGCTGTCCGGCTCGGTTCCAACAATAAGGCCATTGAGGTAGGGTCTGGTGATGGATCCCTTGTAGCCGGGGACGCGGTCATTACCGGTGGCGGCGGTGTAGATGGCCACCAGGATCAGGGTACGGCCGAAAGCCTCGGTTCGGGTTTCGCCGCGAGTGAGATGTTCGAAGTGCTTCTCGACGGCGGGCGTGCTGCGCAGGTCGGGCAGGCCGTCGGCGGCGCCGAAATAGGGCAGAACGCCCGCGATCAGTTGTTCGGTGATCTCGAGCCAGTGCGCTCGTGTATAGCCGGTGTACGGGGAAAGAATGCGGTCTTCGGCGGCGCGCAGTTCCGCGGCCTGGACCGGGACCATCAACAGCGCCGCGCAGACGGACGCGAGAATCAGGACCTGCATCAGGCTTCGGGCTCCTCCCAAAACAGCAGATTCCTTTCCGAATGTTCCTCCGTCAATTCGGCCAGGAATGGACCGGGCTCATCA
Organism: uncultured Solibacteraceae bacterium; assembly: GCA_964385765.1. Classification (GTDB taxonomy): domain Bacteria; phylum Acidobacteriota; class Terriglobia; order Bryobacterales; family Bryobacteraceae; genus CAWELS01. The sequence goes on along the minus strand of CAYLSS010000556.1, from coordinate 1,050 downwards.
TCGATATGGTCCTTCATCACTTCGAGCTTCAACTCGAGGTCTTCAACCGGCGTGCGATAGAGGAACGGCGTCTCCCGCTCAGCCGTGCGAAGGAAAGCTGTCTGGCTCCGGCGCAGCAATTGCAGCCACCGCTCGGTGTTGCTGATCTCGGCTCGGATGGCGTCGCGAAGACGGAGGCGCGAGGCGCTGAGGTCGCCTTTCTTCAGCAGGTAGCGGTTGATGGCGAACTGCGCGTCGAACAGGTTCCGCACGGTGCGGCAGCAGAGCATGAAGGCGCGGTAGCGATCGCGCTGATCGATGAGGACAGGCTTCGGCGAATCCCCGATCGCATTGTTAAGGATGGCGAGCGTTTGCTCGATGGCCGGGAAAAAGTTCTCGTCATAGTCGCGGACCGCCTCGTCAAGCTGCTCGTCTTCATACATGCGGATGCCGCCCTCGAAGGAGATGTTCTGGCGCTGGATGTCCCAGGGCAGAGCGAACAGGACGCGCTTCCAGGCCGCGGTTTCACGCGCGTCGAGCTTGGTAATGTCGGGGACCAGCGGACGCGTGAGCCAGCGAGCCTGCGACTGACCGGCTCCGGAATCGAACCACGTCAGCACGGGCCAGGCGGCGAGGGCATTCGCGCCGGCGGTCCAGGCTGCGGCTAGCGCCGCGCCGGCTGCCCGGTCACCGTCGCACCAGCGGTTCGCGGTCTCGGTGAGAAAGGCGTCCAGATCGGAAACGTCGCGGCGGACCAGTTCGGCGTACAGCTCCTGGCCGATGTTGAACGGACTTTGCGGAGGGGCGACGATGCCGCCGAGGGTGAAGAGTCTGCGAATGCCGGCGTCATGCACCTCTCTGAGCCCGCGGGCGACCGTCGGAGGCGAGCTGTGGCCGATTAGGGGCATCTGCTCGAACAATGTGGAGACAATAACCGCCGCGTACGGTTCGACGCCGGCTGCCCGGTCATCGTCGAGATACCTTTGCCGGTCGCCGATCTCTCCGCCTCGGAAGATCCGGCCGCCGAGGGCGTGAGACAGCGTGACGCCGTCCGGCAGGGCACGGGTGATC
>CAYLSS010000555.1:0-4080 GCA_964385765.1 uncultured Solibacteraceae bacterium | reverse complement strand
GCGTCTCACCCGGTAGGCGATGTTCGTCAAATGACATTGGTTTGCGGCCGACACCCCGACGGCGACATCCGCTGTCAGGTGCTTGTGGTCGCGCCGCCGGACCGCTTCGAGGAAATTGGCGATGTGCGGCGTCGCCGAGTATTCGTCGCCGGACGCCTTCACTTCCCGGACGAGTTCTCGTTTGTCACCGAGGTACACCTTGAAGCCCTGCCAGTCGCTGACCAGGAACCCGTCGGCCCCGAAGAAGATGACCGCGACGTAGTAGCTGTTTCCCTCAATGGGCGCGCCTCCCTCGCCCGGGGTGATCAGGTTGCGGCAGTCGAACACCAGTTCGGCGTCGCCGAAGTGGAGGGACGCCTGCTGCGTGTTGGGGGTTTCCTGGTCATCCAGCCAGATGAACTTGCCGCCGTTCGAGGCCACTGTTTCGGGCCAGCCGGTGCGGCCCAGTCCCCACAGGGCGATATCCATCTCGTGAACGCCCTGGTTGCCGATGTCGCCGTTGCCGGTATCCCAGAACCAATGCCAGTTATAGGCGAACTTGTTCCTGCTATACGGCTTCATCTGCGCCGGACCCAGGAACAGGTCCCAATCGAGCCCTGGCGGCGCGGGTTCATTCGGCGTATGACCGATCGACTTTCTTGGCCGGAAGCACAGCGCGCGCGCCATGTACACCTGTCCGATTTCGCCTTTTCGCACGGCCTCGATCGCCTGCTGCCGCTGCTCGATGCTCCGGCTCTGCGATCCCACCTGGACGATCCGCTCGTACTTCCTGGCCGCGGCGATCATCTGCCGGCCTTCATAGACGTTGTGGCAGGCCGGTTTCTCGACGTAGACATCCTTGCCCGCCTGGCAGGCCCAGATGGTCGTGAGCGCGTGCCAGTGATTCGGCGTCGCTACGGTGACCGCGTCGATCTCCCTGTCATCGAACATCGCGCGCATGTCGCCGAACTCCTTGGGCTGCGCCTGCCCGAGCAGCTCGACCTGCTTCATCGCCCGCTCGCGCGCCGCCTGGTTGACGTCGCACACGGCGGACACGCCGGCCTGGTCCTCCAACTCGCCGAGGAACTTGATGTGGTCGCGTCCGCGACCGCCCACTCCAATCACACCGACGCGGATCCGGTCATTCGCTCCCAGGATTGGAAACCGGCTGGTCGCCACGGCCGCCGCGGCGCCTATTAAGAATGTCCTGCGGTTCTCTCTCATCGTTTTTCGACCTTTCGTGGAAAGTGTTCTGGAGCAATAGCGCTCCGGTCGGCACACCGTATTTCCGCGATCCCAACCTCATTGCCGTTATCGCAGCTTCACCGGCTTGCCGCCCTGCTCCTTGCTGCGTTGGGCGGCGTCCATGAACGCGAACAGCTCCAGCGTCTCTTCATTCGGTACCGGCACTTCCCCAGTCTTAAAGAACTCGACGATATTCCTCAGCAGTGGAAGGTAGGTGTGCCCGGGATCCTCGGGACCCTGCACAACACCCTTTGGCAGGAACACCGTCCCGCCGTAGCCGCCGCGCGGGCGCAAGGTATGGACCGTACCGATCCGTCCATCCTCCCAGCGACCCACCGCGACGTCGATGTTCTCGCTCGACATCCTCGACACCTCCACGCAGCCCGTGCCCATGAGCGAGTAGAGCATCTCGACGGCGTGGATGCCGTACCAGGCGAAATCCAGATAGTGGTGCGGTTCGGTCGGCCCCGGTCCCCACGTTGCGACGCCGGTTGCCTCCTTCGCATGGGGCTTCAGCTCCTCCGCGACGCCGCTGTAGCGCAGCGACGAGGAGCTGAACCATGGCACGCCCGCCTCCTTCGCCAGGCGCGCGATCTCCCGGGCATCGTCGAGCGTGGCTGCCAGCGGTTTGTCGATGAACAGCGGTTTTCCGGCCTCGATTACCTGCCGCGCCTGCTCGAGGTGCGGCCGCCCGTCGACGCTCTCGAGCAAAATACCGTCCACGTTCTTGCATAGCGTCGGAATATCGTCGTAAAACTCGACGCCCCACTCGTCTTTAAGCTGCGCGGCGAACTTGTCCACCCGCGTGTAGCTCGATTCGACGTCGGGACTGCCGCCCTTGTAAGCCGCCACCACTTTGGCCCCCGCCACGTGGCCTTCGCCCTCGGGGCCGTTGAACGCCCTGGTGAACGCAATCGCGTGAGAGGTATCGGTGCCAATGATTCCCAACCGGATCTCCTGCCCAAACAACCCCGCGCATAGCACTAGGAAAATCGCCGCAATTCTCATGCTCCGCATTGTACCTCTGCGCCGTGTGCGTCTCTGCGGTTAAATGAAATCTTGCATCTCGACATCGACACGCCGGTGACCTACCTGAAGGGCGTCGGCCCCCCGCGCGCGAAGGTCCTCGAAGGGAAGGCCATCCGCACCGTCGAGGATCTCCTCACCTATGTGCCCTTCCGCTACGAGGACCGCTCGAACCTGAAGCCGATCTCCGAGCTTGCCCCCGGCGAAATGGCCACGGTAATCGCGCGCGTCCGCACCGCCCGTCTTGCCGGCTTCCAGCGCCGCCGGCTCGGCCTTTTTGAGGCCACCTTCGAAGATGACTCCGGTTCCTACCTCCGCGGCAAGTGGTTCCACGGCCAGTATCTTGCCAAGGTGATCGAGCCGGGACAGTCCATCGCGGTCTTCGGCAAGGTGGAGGTGGACAGCTACAGCCGCGACCTGGTCATGCTTCATCCGGAATTCGAAATCCTGAGCGGGGACGACGATCCGGAATTCGCCCTGCACACCGGACGCATCGTGCCCATCTACACGGCCGTCGGAAAGATCTCGACCCGTGTCTTCCGGGTCCTCATCCATCGCGCGATCGAGATGCTCGATCCGGTGGATGATCCGCTGCCGGCAAGCATCCGGGAGCGGCTGAGGCTGGTGGACCGCTGGCGCGCCATCCGCGAGGCCCACTTCCCGCCCCCAGGCGCCGATCTCCGCGCGCTCAACTCCTTCCGGTCGCCGGCGCACTACCGGCTGATTCTGGAGGAGTTCTTCTGGCTCGAATGCGGTCTCGCGCTCAAGCGTTCGAAGGCTCGGGAGCGGCGCGGCGTCAGCTTTGCGCTCACTGACCGCGTCCGCGAGCGGGTCAAGGAGATGCTGCCCTTCAAGCCCACCGGCGCCCAGAAGCGCGTTCTCGCGGAGATCGCCAGGGACATGGCCTCCGCACAGCCGATGACCCGCATGCTGCAAGGTGACGTCGGCAGCGGCAAGACCCTGGTGGGCGCTGAAACGGCCATCATCGCCATCGAGAACCAGCACCAGGTGGCTGTTCTGGCGCCGACCGAGATCCTCGCCACCCAGCACTACATCTCCTTAAAGAACCTGTTCGCCAAGCTGGACTACACGGTCGGCCTGCTGGTCGGCTCGCTCTCGGCGCGAGAGAAGGCGCAGGTCAAGAAGGTACTCGCCGCGGGACTGATCCAGGTGATTGTCGGCACACATGCGCTGCTGGAAGAGGACGTAGAGTTCCAGCGCCTCGGCCTGGTGATCATCGACGAGCAGCACCGCTTCGGCGTCATGCAGCGCCTCCGCCTGATGGAGAAGGGGACGGCGCCCGATGTCCTCGTGATGACCGCCACCCCGATCCCGCGAACCCTGGCATTAACGATCTACGGCGACCTCGACGTCTCCGTCACCGACGAACTTCCGCCAGGCCGCAAGCCGATCAAGACCTACCAAGTATGCGAGGCGGAGGTGGAGCGCGTCTACAGCTTCCTCCGCAAAGAGGTGGAGAAGGGCCGGCAGGCCTATGTCGTCTACCCGGTGATCGAGGAGTCCGAAACGCAGGCGATGAAGGCCGCCGAGCAGATGTACGAGCACCTCTCCAAGACCGTCCTGCCCGACATCCCCGTCGCGCTGCTCCACGGCCGAATGAAGCCCGACGACAAGGAAGCCGTCATGGAGGCCTTCAAGGACGGCAAGACCAAGATCCTGGTCTCGACCACGGTTATCGAGGTCGGCGTCGACGTACCGAACGCGACGGTAATGGTTATCGAGCAGGCCGAGCGCTTTGGCCTGTCGCAGCTACACCAGCTAAGAGGCCGGGTCGGCCGGGGCAGCGAACAAAGTTACTGTATCTTAGTC
>CAYLSS010000554.1:2884-4081 GCA_964385765.1 uncultured Solibacteraceae bacterium | reverse complement strand
TTGAACGATTGGAAGAAGGTGCGGCCGACGCGCCTATTCCAAATCCAGGGAGCAGGTCTATGACACCAGAACCGCGGGGCCGGCGCACGTTGGACCGGCGACGTTTTCTGGAGGGGCTGGCAATGGCCGGTCTGGCGAGCGGCCGCCCTCCAATGCTGCCGGCACAGAGCGCCGATGAAAAGGCCGCATTCCTGGCTGAGATCGGCAAGGACGAGCGTCTCATTGTGCACAATACCCGTCCTGGAGTGATCGAAACCCCGGTTGAGCTGCTCCGGCGGCATCGGGTGACTCCGAAGGATCTGCTCTTCATTCGCAACAACCAGGTTCTGCCGGGGACCCTCAGCGTGGAGCCGTGGCCCGATTCGGAGTGGTCACTCGAGATCACCGGGATGGTGGATCGCGAGCACACGATCACTGTCGAGCAACTCGCGAGCTATCCTCAACATGAAGTCGAAGCGGTTCTGCAATGCTCCGGAAACGGGCGGGCATTTTATGCAAACTCAGTGAGGACCCGTGGGACGCCGTGGCAGCGGGGCGGCGTGGGAAACCTGCGTTGGGAAGGAGTGCCGCTTCGTGACGTCGTCGATGCCCTGAAGATCAAGATCGATTCCAATGCAAGGTTCGTCGCCGCCGAGGGCAAGGATGCTCCGCCTACGCCGAAGGCGGCTGACTTCGAGCACAGCCTTCCACTGGACGATGTGCTCGAGACAGCGATGCTGGCCACGAAGATGAACGGCGAGCCGCTACCCGCCATTCATGGAGGGCCGCTTCGCCTGATCGTGCCGGGTTACTACGGAACGATGAACATCAAGTGGCTCAGCCGTCTGCGATTCGAGGCGCAGGAGTCGAACAACCACCATCACGCCCGCCGCTACCGGTCAATGTTGAAGCCCGTAAAACCGGGCGAAGTGGCGCAGCTTACGCCCGGGAACAGCGTTCCGACCTGGCGCCAACTGATCAAGAGCATTATCTGGGATCCTGCCGAGGGAGATACTCTGAGCGCGGGTGCGGCGGAGGTCTCCGGCGTGGTCTGGAACGATGGCGGTTCACGGATTGCCGCGGTCGAGGTCTCGGTTGATGGCGGGAACACCTGGGTCCGGGCTGCAATCGATGAAGCTGAAAGCCCCTATGCATGGCACGCCTGGCGAATCGAGATTGAATTGACGCCGGGCCGGCACGAGATATGGTCGCGTGCTG
>CAYLSS010000554.1:0-2874 GCA_964385765.1 uncultured Solibacteraceae bacterium | reverse complement strand
CCGGCCAACCCCTGGACGGATCCGTACACTGGAATCCCTCCGGCTACGAATGGTATGGAGTGGATAAGGTTGGGGTTGTCGTTGCTTGAATGCGTCAGGGGCAGGAGGCGAAGGCTCGGAGCGGCGCTCATCGCGGTGGCCTGCGTGTTGGCCGCGGGCGGGCGGGCGGTGCTTTCCGGAGAGGCAGGCTTGCCGCCCGGTGAAGGTCGAGCGATCGTTTACGAGAGCTGCGGGAGTTGTCACGCCATCAGCCTGGTGCAAAACTCCGCCGGGATCAGCCGGGCGATGTGGGAGGCGGTGCTGTTTGAGATGGATGCGCTCGGGATGGAGATCACGCCGGAAAATCGGGAGATCGTGCTGGACTACCTGGCCACATACCTGGGTCCCAATCCGCCGCCAACCGAGGCCGACGCAGATTCGAAGCCGAAGGCCGCAGACCTATACGCGATACACTGCAGTAGCTGTCACGGTAAGAGCGGGCAGGGGGTGTCCGCGGCTTTTCCCCCGCTGGCCGGGAATCCATATGTTTCCGACAGCCGCTACAATGCGCTCGTAATCCTCTATGGGCTGAAAGGCGAGGTCCGCCTGGACGGGCGAACATTCGATAGCGTGATGCCGTCTTTCTCGTTTCTCGAAGACGCCGAGGTGGTGTCCTTAGCGCACTATATTGCGACAGCCTGGGGAACCCGGGAGGAGTCGACGGACGGCCGGCTCGAGTCCGAAGACGTTAAGCCGCTTCGAGAGAAGCGGCTCTCGATGGAGCAGGTCTTGCGACGCCGGGCGGATCGGGCGGGCAAGGACTGAACGACGATGCCGGCCCATCTGCGGCGCACCGGCAATCATGGGATCTCAGACGCCTTAATGTGCCGCCGCTCGGCTGCCGAGAGCAGGGATCCGCGGGCAATTTGCACCGCCGGCATGTGATCGCGGGCCGACGGAAACGGCTTCTTCTTTCCTTGCACGGATTCCAGGAAGTAACCCCACTGCTCGAATGACGGATTTACCGTAACTTCTGGGAGTTCGATCTCTCGAGTCTCGGCGCGCGGGTCCTCTCCCATTCCGTGGGGCCGCCAGTAAGTGCGGTTGAATAGCTTTGCGCTGCTCGATGTACGGGACCCCACCTGCAGCGTGGATTTGTCTCCGAACAGGATGTCGGGTCCGGGCCCCCCGCACGAGTAGAGATTGCCGCCATAAGTGGCCAAGGCCCCATTTGCGTACCGGACCACTGTGCCGCAGTGGTCCCACGAAGTTCGGTCCTGGAGACGATCATTGTGGACTCCGCCGATGCAAGTGATCTCCTGCGGCTCGCTGTCGATCAGCCAGTTGAAGACATCGATGGAGTGAATCCCCTGCTCGTAAATCACTGCGCCGCCTTCACTCTGCTTCATCCGCCAGTTGAGTCGCGAGTCTTTCTCCGGATCTGGGTAGATCTTGCGCCAGTCAGCCCGGAACGTTTGGATCCATGCGTACAAGACCTCTCCGATCAGCCCGTCGTGGACTTGCCGGGCGAGGGCCGTATAGGCCGGGGAGTGCCGGCTCTGGGTGCCGACCTGCAGGACCCGACGATTCCGATCGGCAGCGGCAATGATGTCCTTACAGCCCGAGACATCAAGGGTTAGGGGCTTTTCGCAAAGCACGTGCTTGCCGGCGTCCAGGCACGCCACGGAAGCTTCCCGATGCAAGGTGTTGGGTAAGACAATGGCCACCGCGTGGAGGTCGTCCTGTTTGAGCATCTCCTGGTAGTCGGTGTAGAGGCGTGGTTCGGGCTTGCCTGCCTGGATCAGCGCCTTCTTCTCGGCCATCATTTCCGGGAGTATGTCGCACATTGCGGCGATTTCTATCCCGTCGTAATGGTTGACCGCCCGAATGTGCCATCGGCTTCGGTTGCCGCAGCCGAGAATCGCGACCCGGAGCTTTTCTCCGTCTTCCAGTTTGGTGGGAATGATGGAAGGCGCCGCGCCAGCCGCCGCCACGCCCGCTGTTCCCAGAACCGTTCCCTCGATCAGCGCTCGCCGTGTGAGTTTGGTGTACCGCAAGGATCGTACCTACCTTTCTCCGGCATCGTCTGCTCTTCGCCGGAGTGATATCTGATATGGTGCGAGTTTATTGAAGCATCGGTTGCGTGTCAACTCGATCGCTGGAGGTCCGGCCGGTATCCGCCAACGCTACGAGGAATCCGATTGAACCACACAAATTCGGACCGAGAGGCGCGCAATCCGCTGGTTCTGACGGGGGAAAATCCAAATCCGGCAGCATCCGATGCCGAAAATTCTTGACAAACGAAATTTGATATGTGATATCTCATCTAAGCTTGCGAACAGGCCGGCACGGAAGCGATCCGAATTTGATCTACGGTCCGTAACTGTAACTTCGAAGAATATGGGCCTATAGCCAGGACCAGGAAGACCAACTATCAGAAAGTCGGGGGTTTGTCATGAAACTTGAAAAGTCAGGGGCCAGAAGCATAACGCTGGCTCTCGCTGTATTGTTGCTTTCAGGTCTGCCGCTCTACGGTCAGGCGGCCGGCGGCATCATCGGCACGGTGGTGGACGAAACCGGGGCCATGATTCCAGGAGCCGAAGTTGTGGCATTGCATACGGAGACGGGCGCTGAACATCGGGATACGACCGATGCCAGTGGGGCGTTTCAGTTTCCACAGTTGCCGGTTGGGACCTACGACGTCACGGCCACAAGCGCCGGCTTCGAGACTCTGGTCCGGCGGGGGGTTCAAGTCATCACTGGCCGCACAGTGGACTTGCGCATGTCCCTGGAGGTTGGCGCCGTCACCGAGCAGGTCGAGGTGGTGGCGCTCACGCCGGCGGTGCAAACCAGTTCGGCCGAGGTGCAGGAAACGATCGACAGCCGGGCCATCCG
>CAYLSS010000553.1:0-4084 GCA_964385765.1 uncultured Solibacteraceae bacterium | reverse complement strand
CAACGTCTTTGGGCCCAGCGAGTCGCCGGAAGTTGACGATGCTCCCGTTAGCCTGTAGCAACTGGTAGAGCGTGGGAATGCTTCTTTCGACATTGACTTCACGGCGCTTTGACCAGAATCCGTCGTGAACGGTGACCGCGCGGATCGGCACGTTGCGCAGTTTGGCGTGAGGCGTCCCCTCCAAAGCCAGGACTCCCTGCTCGCGCCAGGAGCGGTCTTGGGCGGAGAGGTCCGGCGCCCCGCCCGCGGCCAGGCCGGCGAGGAGAATCGCGACTAACGGGGTTTTAGTAATCCGCATCGAAAGTTCCTCATTTCGTGATGTTACTCGGTCCGCCATTCGAAGATGCCGGCGGAGGCGGTGCCGCTGCACTCGACGTCCAGGCGCAGGCGTGTGGTCTTAACCGGGCGAAACTCGACCCGGCTGAAATCGTCCGCTTTCGCTTCATAGGCCGTGAGATGGTCCACGGGCTGCCAGGCATCGCCGTCCCACCAGGAAAGGCGCCAGTTGCCGGGGAGACGGACGCGGCCGCCTCGCTCTTGATCGTCGGCCCAGTAGACTTCGATGGCCGAAAACTCCCTTGCTGACGAGTAGCGGTATTCGACCCATTCCCGGGCGTCGATTCCTCCGCTTTCACGCACTGCCGAGCCCGTGGTAGGCGATACGCCCGGCCAATAGCCGACCGTGTTCTTGTAGCTGAGCCAGGTGAAGCGCGGGGTTTCCAGATCGGCCGAGTCGGCGGGGACCTCTCCGTCGTGCATGGCGGTGGGCGGTTCCAGGTGAGTGCTGTAAGAGGCCAAGGCCAATGGCGGGTTCTCCTCCCATACATGGCTACCCGCTCCGTCTCCGATTACCGGGAATGAGGCGATGCGCAACCGTGCCGCGCCCATCGGAATCAGTGTCAACTCTTCGATCGGTTCGGCCGACCGGACGGGGCTTTCCTGCACCTCTTCGATCAGCCCGTTGGGTTCCAGTTCCCATTCCGGAATGAGCCTACCCTTGGCACGCAGCATGATGGGCGCCGTCTCGGGGGTGAACGGCTGGCCGGCTATCGGACCTTCTTTCCTGACTACCTCGAAGGAAGCCGATGGATTGTCTTCCTCGATCACTAAGCCGTAGTTCCACGCCGTGGTGGGGAAGACCTCGAAGCCGGGCCAGTTCTCCACAGCGCCGTATTTCTCCCATCGCTCACCGATCTTGAGCGAGTAGCTCAGCGGTCCCCGGTGGACGGAGAGCGTATTCCTGTTCTTGGTCCAACGGGTGGTTTGGATCCTCATCGGTAATTCGTAGTCGATCGTGTCGCCGTCGCTCCAGGTTCGGTCCACCACTAGCCAGCCTTGCGGCGAAGGCGGCAGATCAGCCGGCCGGCCGTTAACGGTCAATCGTGGATTATCGCACCAGCCCGGAACTCGCAGTGTCAGAGGAAAACGTACCGCGCGCGGCGTGGAGACATGAAAGGAGACGGTCTCTTCGAACGGATACGCGGTCTCTTCGGTGATTGTCACTTCCGTCCCGTCTCCGACTTTGGCGGTGACCTTACTCGGAGCGAAGAGGACGGGCGCCAGGCCGTTGTCGGGGGTGGCCATCCACAGATGCGCGGCGTAGTAAGGCCAGGCATAGCTGACATTGTGCTGGCAGCAACGATACTGGTGCGGATTGTAAGAGAGCATGTCGCCGCCGTTCTGAATCATCGGCGACTTGCTCTCGCGGTCGAGCTGCACCATGTTGGGCGCGGTGACGTAGTGGAGTCCCGTGAGATCCGGAGTCATGGAGGCCGGCAGCGAATTGAAGGCGATGTCTTCGGCGCGGTCCGCCCACAGGGGGTTGCCGGTGATGCCGGTGAGCATTTCGTGGCTGTAGAGCATCTCGGCCATGGCGCATGTTTCGGTGCCCTGACGCGGTCCGGTGAAGCCCGGCCGGGCGTTCTCGTCTCCGGCATAGAGTCCTCCCGGCACCTGACCGTAGATGCCGCGAACCGTGTCGTAGATGCGTTCGGTGGCCTGCAGATGACGCGGGTCGCCGGACTGCTGATAGAACTGTCCGGGTTCTCGGAAGCACTCGGCGAGATTGACCACGTGCCAGGTAGGAATACCTCGGGACCAATCCGCGGTGGCCTCGTGATTCGCTCGCGCGAGATCCAGCAGCCATTCTTCTCCGGTCCGGTTGTAGAGCCAGTGGATGCTGTCGAGGTTGTCGCCGGCACGCCACTGGGACCAGGTCATCGGAAGCAGGTTGCTGAGAGGGATGGTGGACTGCCACCGGAAATAGTCCTTCATGAACGAGATCACGCGTTCGTCGCCGGTGGCCTCGTAGAAGGAGCGTAGGGGAAACAGCATGACCATGTTGGGCCACAGGTCCGGTGCGTTCGGGTACTCGGCGATCCGGAAGCGGTAGCGCTCGCCCCGGAGATTGTCCTCGCTGCCGAAGTAGCCGTTGGGACGCTGGCTGTCGAGAACGGCCTCGATCCATTTTCGCGCCTGGCTTTTGATTCGTTCGTCGTCGAGGATGTAGCCCATATCCAGGAAGCCGCGGAGCCAGTAGGGCACTTCCTCCCAGCCGAATTCGCCCTCCCCGCGGGCGTGCGTCCAGGCGTTGCCCTCGTAACGGCAGAAACGGCTGATCTCCTCGAGCCGGCCAAGGAAGCCGCCGGCCTGGCGTTCGAGCTGACCTCGGATCCATCCCTCGGGGCGGATGCTCCCTACCGGCAGTTTTATGAAACGGCTGGGGAGGAGCGGCTGGCGGTTGTGAGCATAGAAGTCGTTCTGTGTGTTGATCGGAGGCGCCGACACGACGGTCACAGTACCGAGGCTTGTCTGCTGGCCGACGGCCGCGACGGAGCATATTGCCGACAAACCAACAAACAAAAGGAACCGCTGCAAGGTCGAGTCTGTCTGGTGATCATTCATTTTGGGTCATCTGTCCCCTTCGTTCTCACTTTGACCGTCCGCACTGGCGGTAGCTCTACCTGGAGCCGACCCAACTGCCCCGCGCGACCGATTTCCTGCCCGTCGGCATAGACGACGAGGCCTGGCCCGCGGTCGTACCGCTCACCGGTTTCGTCCCAAAGGATGGTCAGATCACGGCCCTTGTACCGAACACGGTCGAGACAGAACCAGTCCCACTCACCCTCGGGGACTAGCGGGTTGACCTCCACTATGTTGTCCGGCCGGGGGCGCAATCCGATCAAGCCCGAGATCACGAGGTCGCAGTAGGCCGAGTGATTGTAGTCTTTCCCACGCTCCCGCGCCCGTCCGCCGCTTCGCCCTTCCCAACCCGCTTCTTTCAGCCTGGCACGGGCGAGCCATTCACCGGTAAATGGATTCAGATTCTCGTCGATCCACGGGACGACGGTTCCGTCGTCGCGAGTGCGCTGATGGCTTTTGGTATAGATCTGAAGCGTCTCGAAGTAGTCGCTGCGGGAAACCACGTCTTGTTCACGGTCGTTTAGGACGTTGGCGAGCCCCACCAATGTTTGCGTGGTTGCAAACGGCCAGCTCGGACCATTCCACTGGCAGTGATGCCCTTCATAGGAAACCTGGGATCCGGGATGCCGCTGCTCGGCAGTGGTGGGGCCGTAAGGAGCATGGAAGCCTTCCGAATCCATCAGATGGCGCCAAGCTCGATCATAGTCATCCCCCTCCAGGTCTTCGGGCAGATGGAAGTACCACGGGGTGTAGCCATGCTGCTCGCGGACATCGACCTGCTGTCCGGTTTCGCGAGAAATAGTCTGGAAAAACTCCGCTTCCTCGTTCCATAGGCGCTCCTGGACCAGTTTCCGGATCTCAGCGGCCTTGGCGTCATACTCCGCGGCCAGGTCAACCTCGCCGGCCAGCCGGGCGATCCTGGCAATGGCCGCCGCATCGCCGTACATGTAGGAGTTGATCGTGGCCCGGTAGCCGCTCCCGCCGACCGAGACCTCCATCCCGTCCCTGTCGTCGATCTGCCAGAACAGGCCGTCCGGCCCCAACCGTTCCTCCTCCCAGCCATGGTAGTTGTCGATCAGATCGGGCAAGAGGTCGGTGATCCACTCTTTGTCTCCGGTAATCAGATAACGCGCCCACAAGGCGTCCGCCGCCCAGAAGCTGT
>CAYLSS010000552.1:0-4089 GCA_964385765.1 uncultured Solibacteraceae bacterium | reverse complement strand
CAGGTAATCCAGTGTGACGCCGGCGGCATAATCTCCCGCCAACGAGAACTGAGAATGCACCAACTCGCAAGATTCGAGATTGACCAACTCGCGATTCTCGCGCTGGTAGTACGATATCTCGACATGCGAGAGCCGTTCCAGCCCGCTCCCGAATCTGCTCTTCAGCCGTCTCGCCCGCCGGGCCACGCCCCGAAGCTTGCCCTGATCGCGTGTCAGGAAACTGACGATTAAGTCGGCTTCGCGAAGCGGGTAGGTGCGCAAGACAATCGCTTCACTCACTCGCGCGGGCATGCCGTCAGCAGGCTCAACAACAAAGCGTAGCACAATGAGCGTTTTCCGCGGCTCCGGATTTCGGCCCCGTGTCACCGGCGGCTGTGCGCGTTCCGCCAGTCCGCGGATCAATTAAGGGAAAAAGGCTAAGGGAAAAAGGCAAAAAACGACAAAGCGTTGGCAGGACGGTGCGTTTTGGCACTGCGGTTGGGGTGGCATTCTGCGCCTGGCTGGCAGTGACACTCGCCGGGGCCGGCTGGGCGGCTATGTACGGATAGCCCGGAGCTATGGATCACGGCGCTTGAAAGCCGGCCGCAACGAGCACGATGCCGAGTTTCCGCGTGTCGCCGGGAGGCGAGAATGTCGCATCGGCGAGGATTTCAAGCCGCGTGGAAGCGCCGGTGACGGCCACAGGTTTTTTTGAGCGGATCGTATAGCTGCCCGCCGCCGGATAGCGTTCGCGGGCGACCTCGGCGCCATCCACCCTCAATACCACCTCGCGCGCCGGGGATTGCTCGGGGATATAGATGCTTGCCTCGACGGGCTTGGGGACGGCTGGAGCGGCGAGCAGCAGAACGCCGCGGTCCGACATCCAGCGCCAGGCGTGGTCCTCCAGACGGTAGATGCCGCTTACAATCTGACTCTCGGCCTCCGGAGCGTTCATCGACAGGAACGAGAGCGCCGGTTCCCGCTCGACCACAACAGCCGCTTCAACGCGGTCGATCAAGCCATAGCCGGGTTCGAACGGGCGATAGCCGCGCGTGACGGTCGAATAACCGGACCGGGTGTCGACACCGATCAGCCGGACCGGGAGGGGCGCGTGGATCTCCTTTTTTCGGATGGGCGTCAGGATGCCGCCTCCGGTCGTGTAGTCGACCGGATAGCTGATTTCGCTCTCCAGCACCATTTCGCCCGGCTGCACCGGCTGGCCCAGCTCCAAGGGCACCGCGCCGCGGCTTTCGGCATAGTAGCGCAGGCCCCATTCGGCATTGACCCAGACGCGGCGCTGCCCGAATTCGCCGGCAAGATCGACGACGAAGCGGCGGTGTCCGTCCCAATGGTGGTAGTTGACAATGCTGAGCGCGAGGCCGAGGCCAAGTTGCAGTCCGAAGCCGGCGGCGAACAGAGCCGTGGTTGCGGGGCGCGATTCCTCCACTACCTCCCGGTCCGGCGAACTGCTGAATGAGCGGCTCACAAGCAGGCACAGCGGCGCCGCCATCGGCAGCAGGTAGCGTGCCGAGCCGGCGAAGAAGAGCGCCAGCGCCGCGCCGAAGAAGATGACGATCCAGGCCGCAAGGAAGAAGCGGTCCCGATCCTTCCAGTCCCGAAGCCTCACCAGGGCCGAGAGAATCACGAGGATTCCGGTTCCGAAGCAGAGCCAGAAGATCGGATGTGCGTCGAGCCAGATGGCGCCGGCTGCCGCGCCCAGGGAGGCGGGTATGAGCAGCCACACAGGTCTCGTTCCGAAAGCCGCAAGAGCGAGTCCCGGAAAGACCATCCAGCCGGCATGCGTGGTGAGCGCGACCGCGTTTTCGGCCTTGTTGGCGAGGGCCTGGAAGCCATAGCTTTCGAAGTACCCGGCCAGGACGCCGGCCGGCGCGGCTCCGCCGGTGATCCGTTCGAAGAGCTGCCAGCAGCCCAGCACCATTGCGGGCGCCAGCAGCGCCGCCCAGCCCGCCCACCACTGCCGGCGATGGAGCAGCAGGTAGCAGCCGAGCACCGGGATCAGGAGGACGGACTGATAGGCGGCCAGCGCGGCCGGAACCATGGCGGCTACGGCAGCGAGGGCGAGCGGGAGGGAACGGTCATCCGCCGCCCGGATGAACAGCGCAGCCGAGACCATCCAGAAGGCGAGAAATGGGACGTCCGATTCGAGCGAATTGCCGTTCACCACAAATGCCGGCGCCGCCAGGAACAGCAGCGTCGCCCAAAATGGGCGGGGCGAGAATCGCTTTGCGAGCGACCACATCGCCAGCGCGGCCAGGAGGGAGAACACGGCATAGGCGGCGTGGAAGGGAATCTCCTCGACGTCGCCAATCAGCGCCAGCAATCCGCCGAGGACCCACATGTTGAGCGGCGGGTGTGGGTGGCCGCGCATGTCGACCTTCTGGCCGCCGAAGACGTACTCCCCGTGCGTCGGATGCAGAGGGTCGATCTGCGCGTGCATCGCGCCCGAGAGATAGTAATAATCGTCGCCTTGTATCGCCTGGTTGAGAAACGGCAGGCGCAATGCAAGAACCGCCAGGACGATGACGATCAGCGCCCCACGCCTGACAAGTGGTTTCGGGGGGCCCAAGCCGACGATTCTACAACGGTTCGTCCCGTGACAGGCCGCCGGGCGCGGCCGTTTCGACGCGCAAAGGCGTTGGATCCGGGACCGGATCTCTTCCCGAACCGGCCGATCCTGCCGATATGGATATCAGGGATATGCAAAGCGTGCAGATCGATCCTCAGGCGCCGGAGTTGACGAGAGAGGTCTACGTCGCGCGGCAGCCAATCTTCAGTCCGGACAAGTCCCTCTATGCCTACGAACTCCTCTATCGTTCGTCACTGAACAATGCTTTTGACGGCGAAGATTCCACGGTCGCCACTTCACGGGTGATCGCTAACACGTACTTCACCATCGGACTCGACCGGCTGGTCGGTAACCGGCGGGCATTCATCAACTTCGATCGCCGAATGCTCGTTGAAGGTTTTGCCGAGATGCTCCCGAGCAAGTCGCTCGTGATCGAGATCCTCGAGGCGGTCGAGCCGGACGAGGAGGTGCTTCAGGCTTGCCGGCGAGTCAAGAAGCGCGGCTATATGCTCGCACTGGATGATTTTGTCCTCATGGACGGCTATGCCGGGTTGCTCCAGTTGGCCGACATCGTCAAGGTGGACTTTCGTCTGGTCAGGCCCGAAACCCACGGCTCCCTGGCCGGTGAGCTAAAGAAATTCGATCTCCAACTGCTGGCGGAAAAGGTGGAGACCGAGGAGGAGTTCCAGCGCGCCGGCTACCTGGGCTATACGCTGTTCCAGGGGTTTTTTTTCAGCAAGCCGCAGATCATCACCGGCAAGCACTTGCCCGCCTACAAGCAAAACTACATGCGGGTTTTGAGGGAAGTGACCCGGCCGGAGCCGAACCTCGACGAGGTCCTCAAAGCAATGAAGACCGAGACGTCGCTTGTTCATCAATTTCTGCGCTACATCAACTCGCCGCTTTTCGCCCTTACACGTGAAGTCCGTTCGCTCCGCCAGGCACTGGCGATGCTAGGTTGGAAGCGTGTCCGCCGGTGGGTTTCGCTGGCGATCCTCAGCGGCCTGGCGGCCAGCAAGCCGCAGCAGCTTCTCGTCAACGCCTTCGTCCGCGCGACTTTCTGCGAGTCGCTGGGACCTCTATTGGGGTGGGAAGATCGGGATTCGGACCTTTTCCTGCTGGGGATGTACTCGCTCGTGGACGCGGTGTTGGACCGGCCCACCGACGAAGTTATCGAAGGGGTCCATCTGCCGGAAGACATCCGGTCGGCTTTGCTCGATGAACCGTCGCACACTCCGATTCCGGGAAAGGTGCTCGCGCTGGCGCGAGGCTATGAACGAGCTGAGTGGGATGCGGTCGAGGAGTCCGCCGCGGCCTTGCACATTTCTCCTGACGAAACAGCCAGACGGTATCGGAAAGCAGTGGAGGCGGCCGACGAGATCTTCAGTTTCGTGTAGCAATCTGCCCCGCGAGCAGCAGCCTGAACTAGGCTAGGCGCCGCGACGGCGAGGAATCGCGAGAGGAAGCGGAAATTGGGGGAGCCGCACACATGACTGCGCGCGTTGCAGGTCTGGCGAGGGGTC
>CAYLSS010000551.1:0-4090 GCA_964385765.1 uncultured Solibacteraceae bacterium | reverse complement strand
GGTAGTGCGCCAGAGAACTGTAGCGATTGACATCAAGGGCTTTCTGGTACTCTTGCAAAGCATCGACGAACTCGCCGATTTCAGCAAACTGCTCGCCGCGGCGAATGGCGACGCGAACGCGCATGTCGTCGCTGTAGCGAAGGACGTTCCCGTCGGGATCGATAATCACCTTCTTGGGTTTCCCGAAAGTCTCAATGACGAACTCGGATTGGGCGCCCACCACTTCGATGGTCTTCTCCTCCGGATTTCCCTCGGTTTCGATGCGCAGCTTCACCGGCATGCGGAAGGTGTCAAGGTCCTGAGTGATCTTGCCCATGATGCGGAACCCCTGGCGCGTTCGGTAGACGGTATACTCCATGTCGAACTCGGGAGCGCCGCTAGATTCAATCCACTGGATGAAGAAGCCCTGCAGGTTCTGGCCGGTCGTATCCTCGACAACCCGGCGGAAATCGTCGGTGAAGTGGGGCTGCCAGGCGTACCTCTCGAGAAAGGCTCGAAGCGATGGCAGGAAGGAGTCGTCACCGACGATCTGGCGCAGCATGTTGAGCACGGCCGCGCCCTTGCCGGCGGTGGCGGCCCAGTACTCCGGCGAGTAATCTTCGAGCCGGGACGCCTGGATGAGCGGGACACGGTCCATCGTGAGGGCCTCGACATAGTTGTCGCGCACTTCATCGACCGCGGCCGCGGGTCCGCGTTCCTCGGCGACCCACAGGAGTTCGGAGTAGCGAGCGGCGCCGTTGACCAGCCATACATGATTTCGCGTGACCGGCGATGTCAGGGCGCCCCACCACTGGCGTGAGATCTGGTTGACCAGCAGGCGTTCGTTGACGCTTTCGCCGATGGCGGGAGTCGAGATGAACAGCAATCCAGGGGCGGCGTAGCCGTTGGGGCAGCCCTCCTCGGTCTCGACCACCTGTAAGCCGCTTTCGGGCGGCATTCCGTAAAGGCCGGTGAGGAAGGTCATCACGCGGCCGATGGCCTCTCCGTATGCATTGGCCATTCCGCTGGATTCGCGGAAATAGAGCGTTGTTCGCACACCCTCGCTGGCAATCACCTGAGGCTCTTCCTGCACGACGGCGATGCTGCCGGGGAAGGAAGGCTGACTGAACTCGAGATTGAAGGTGGTTTTCCCCGGCTCAGGCGACGCCGATGTGACGATGCCGCTGCCGACCACTTTGAAGCCGGAGGGCACGGTAATCGCCATGGACGCTCGGAACCGGTCCGTGGTGTAGCCGTGGACCGGGAACCAGCGCGACGGATACATCAGATAGGCGAAATCGGGATGGATGGCGGCAAAGGTGATGCCCCAGATTGGAGAATCCTCGCGTCCGGTGATCCGCCCGGAGTAGCGGAAGTTGAGTCTTTGTGCGGCGCCCTTCTGAAGGCGATCGGGAAATATCACCTCGGCGGTGAACGTGTCGTAAGAGCGGGAGACACGGAACTCCCGGCCTTCCCCATCGGTGACGCTGTCGATGTCGAGGTCATTGAGCAACTCGAATTCGGCGGAGCGGATCTCCTCGTCGACTACCGTGAAGTCGATGGTCGTGTCGGCGATCAACTCTTGGGTCGCGGGATCGATCTCCGCCTTGATCGATACTGTATCGACGTCAATCAGGGGGGGACGGCGCTGTGCCTTCAGCGTGACGGGCCACGCAAGCAGGACTGCCGCCAGAACCGGCAAGACCTTGATCAGGATGGTTGCTCTGCCTAACTTACGCATGTTCCTTGTTTATGAATCCTTGTACCACGTTCGCCGCTGTCTCGATGGGCGCCGCTTCACCGGAAAGCTTCTGCCGGACTTCACGCAAGTCTCGTCTCATGGTCTCGCGCTGCCGGCTGTTATCGAGCAGCACGGCCGCTTCCCGCGCCAGACGCGCGCCGGTCAGGTCGTTCTGGATCAACTCCGGGACGATGCGCCGGCCAGCAATCAAATTCACCATCGAGTAGTGAGGAACTCTGACGAAGGAGCGTCCAAGCCACCATGTCAGCGGTGTGACTTTGTAGAACGTCACCATAGGAGTTCCCAGTAACGCTGCTTCCACCGTCACGGTACCGCTGGCGGCGAGAGCGAGCTCGGCGTGGGCAATTGCTTCCCACGCTTGCCCTTCAACTATTTGGATGGGTGAGCGCGATATCGGTTCCCAAAAACTTGGCGGGCGGGGGACGGGGGTGGCGAGCACGAATGCGAGCTCGCGGTTCCGGCTCAGACGGTCAACGGCCTCGGCGACATAGGGAAGATGGCGCGCCGATTCACCGGCACGGCTGCCGGGAAGCAGGGCGACCATGGGGCGGTCAGGGGCGATGCCGTTGCGAGCGCAGAACTCCTCGCGGGCAACAGCGGGGCGAATGAGGCCGGCGAGGGGATGGCCGATGTAGGCGGCGTCGATCCCCTGGCGTCGAAAGAACTCCTCCTCGAACGGAAAAATGCAGAGGAGCCTGGCGACATCGCGGCGGATCTGCCTGACACGCCATTTTTTCCACGCCCATACCTGCGGCGCCACGAAGTAGACGACCGGGATGCCCATCCGATGCAGCTTCCTGGCCAGCCGAAGGTGGAAGCTGGGACTGTCAGTCAACACGGCGACGTCCGGTCGCTCCCGCTTCACGGAGGCGACCAGCTTACGGAACTCGCCGTAGATGCGGGGAATGTGGTGGAGGACTTCGACGATGCCCACCACCGACAGGCTGGCCGCGTCGACCACCTGGCGAACGCCGGCCCGGCGCATCCGCGGCCCAGTACAGCCGAACAGGTCGGCGCCGGAATTGCGCCGGCGGATCGCCAGCGCCAGTTCAGCCGCATATCGGTCGCCGGAGTCTTCACCGGCCGAGATAAGAATTTTGGGGCGGGGCACCGGGGCTAGCTCACGCGGGTGGCGGTGGCGATGGCCGTGGTCGACGGACGGCCACGTCTATCTCTCACCCCCGTCTTCCAGATAGGTGTAGCCGCGAAGGCCGTCTTCGTAGACACGGATCAATTGTCCCGCTTCCTGATAGCCCAGCCTGCCTTCCCGGACCGCACTTTCTATATCGGAGCGAAACCTTTCGGTCAGCGATTTTGAATCATAGGACACGTAGTTGAGAACCTCGCGAACGGTATCGCCCCGGACGACTGCTTCGAGCACCGGCTCGCCGGTGTCTCCGGTCCGGATGTGGACGGTATTTGTGTCGCCGAAGAGATTGTGGAGATCGCCGAGGATTTCCTGGTAGGCGCCGATTAAAAAGGCTCCCAGCAGGTAGGGGCGGTCATCGAGATCGTGCAGCAGGATGGTCTTCTTGACGTCTCTCCGGTCGATGAACTGATCGATCTTGCCATCCGAGTCGCAGGAGATGTCGGCGAGCACGGCGTGGCGGGTCGGCCGTTCGGCAAGCCGGTGGATGGGCATTACCGGAAAGAGCTGTTTGACGGCCCAGCTATCGGGCATGCTTTGAAAGAGGGAGAAGTTGCAGAAATAGATCTGCGAGAGCAGGCGGTTGAGCCCCTCCAATTCCTCGGGGTAGAACTCGAGTTGCTTGGCGAGTTTCTGAATGCGCCGACAAATCGACCAGTAGAGTCTCTCGGCGACGCACCGCTGGCGGAGCGGAAGGTAGCCAAGGCTGAAGAGGTTCAACGCCGCGTCAAGCGACTGCTGGGCATCGTGGAAGCTCTCGAGCAGGTTCTTGATCGTCAATTCCTTGTACGTGTAGAGGAGATCGATCACGGGTTGCTCATAATCTTCGGGAACTTCAGCCGGAGGTTCCTCGGTCACGCCGCCGGTGACGCCCAATACGTTAAAGACGAGCAGGCTGTGGTGGGCGGCGATAGCCCGGCCGCTCTCGGTCACGATGGTCGGATGCGGTAGTTCGGCTTCGTCGCAGACGTTCTGGATATGGTGAACGACGTCGTTGGCGTACTCCTGCAGGGTATAGTTTACGCTGGATTCAAAGTCCGTCTGGGATCCGTCATAGTCGATGCCCAGGCCGCCGCCGACATCGATGTACTCGAGACCCGCGCCGGCGCGCTTCAGCTCGACATAGACCCGCGCGGCCTCGGTCACCGCTCCTTTGATAAGGCGGATATTCGTAACCTGGCTGCCGAGGTGGAAATGAAGCA
>CAYLSS010000550.1:0-4104 GCA_964385765.1 uncultured Solibacteraceae bacterium | reverse complement strand
CAGGTTCCCATCGTATTTGGATAGGGCAGCAGCCAGTAGGCGAGCCACGGCCGGCCCATATGCAGCAATGGGAAAAGACCGGCACAGGCAACTGCGAACAGCGTCATAGCCTCCGCAAAACGGTTGATCGAGGTCCGCCAGTCCTGTCGCAGTAGCAGAAGAATCGCCGAGATCAACGTTCCGGCGTGCCCGATTCCGATCCACCATACAAAGTTGATAATCGCGAAGCCCCACCCAACCGGTTGGTTGATGCCCCAGATCCCGGTGCCTACCACTAGCAGATAGACCACCGAGTACAGCAGCACCATCGAGAGAATGAATGAGATGCCAAAGCCGATGAACCAGCCCTTGGGCGTCTTTGTCGTAAGGACGATGGAGCTGATTTGGTCCGTAACTGACCCGTAGGTGTGACCGGGGGCTATAACCGGTTCGGTTTCGTCCCGAATCGCCGTGGTTGGAGCCTTTTCTTGGTCCATGCTCTATGCCTCGTCAAGCTCCGGGTTCGCGTTGCGGAGCCGCCCAAGATAGGTCGTCCGCGGTCTGGTATTCAGCTCAGTCAGAATGCCATAGTTCCGTGGGTCATTCTTGAGCTTCGCGACGCGGCTCTGTGGGTCGTTGAGATTTCCGAAAGCAATGGCCTGTGAAGGGCAGGCGGCCTGGCAGGCGGTTACCACCTCTCCATCACGGATGGCGCGGTCCTCCTTCTTGGCTTCGATCCGAGCCACATTGATGCGCTGAACACAGTACGTGCATTTCTCCATCACCCCGCGGGTTCGTACGGTGACATCCGGATTGCGCAGTAGTTTCAAGCTGGCCGAAGTCCAGTCTGAATACTGATAGAAGTTGAAGCGCCGCACCTTGTAGGGACAGTTGTTGGAGCAATAACGCGTCCCGACACAGCGGTTGTAAGTCATCTGGTTCAGCCCCTCGGCGCTGTGCACAGTCGCTCCCGTCGGACACACCACTTCGCATGGAGCCCCGTCGCAGTGCATACAGGTTACAGGCTGGTGGTAGATGTCAGGATGATCGAGCTCGCCCTGGTAATAACGGTCGATCCGGATCCAATGCAATTCACGCCCGCGCTGAACCTCAGCCTTGCCCACCACCGGAATGTTGTTCTCGGCTTGACACGCGACGACGCAAGCGCCGCAGCCAGTGCAGGAGCTGAGGTCGATCGCCATGCCCCACGAATAGCCCTCGTAGGGGAATCCCGGATAGAGGGTGAGTTCGGGCGGCGGGTCGTGCGCGCCGTGGTGGAAGACATGATGGTCCTCCTCGAACTCCTCGATTGGCGCGACTCGGACCAGGTTCCGGCCCTCCATGTTGTGGTGAGCCTGGGTGGTGGCCAGGGAATGTCTCGCTCCAGTCTTCCGAATCTCCAACGCCTGCACGCACCACGGGCTGCCGGCTGTCCGCATGTGATATGCGTTCGAGCCCACACCCCGAGCAATATCGCCTCCCCGGGTCCGGCCGTGCCCAAGGTGTATCGTGACGCAATCATCAGCGTGCCCCGGGGAGATAAACACCGGAGCTTCCATGGTCCGTCCGCCGGAAGAGACCTCGACAACGTCCTCTGAGACGAGGTCGAGTCGCTCTGCCGTCGAAGGACTGATAAGAACGGCGTTGCCCCAGGTCAGCTTGGTGAGCGGCTTCGGCAGCTCTTGCAGCCAGCCGTTGTTGGCGAAACGACCGTCCCATACGGTGGGATCCGGTCGCAGGTGCAACTCCATCCCATCATCTCCGGGCGGAGCCGCGAACTGGATGTCCGCTCGGAGTGCCAGGGTCTTCGCCGGCAGCATCGTTCCTCCGATCACGCCATCATGCAGTGACTTCCGCCAGAAACGTTCAAAATCCTCGGCGCCAGACCGCTGCCTCCAGTATGCACGCACGATTTCGTGCGGTTCGCCGGATTCCCCGCCGTTCCACGCTGAAAGCAGTTCGAGCGCAGAACGCCCGGAATAGAGCGGCGCGATCAAAGGCTGCTGGACCGTCACTGTACCGTCGAAGGCCGCGATGTCACCCCAAGTTTCCAGCGGATGTGCTTCAGGAATGTGCCAATGACACAGTGCGGACGTTTCGTCGTCGTAGTAGCCGAGGTGAATGCGAAGACCGACCCTTCTGCAGGCGTCCTCGAAATCCAGATCGACGGGAGCGTTGTAGACGGGATTCCCACCAAGCATGACAAGCGTCTCCACCTTGCCCGCCGCCATGTCTTCGCAGAGCTCACTGATGGAAGCCATCTGGTCGACCGGATTCGCCTCGACAACGTCTGTGTAGACTACGGTGTTGCCAGCGTTACCCAGCGCATGATTCATCGCGTGCGCCAAAGCATGGACAGCGGGCGGCTGATAGTCCCCTGCGATCACCACACCAGCGCCTCGATGGTTCCGAAGATCGGCCGCGACCGCTTTCACCCATCTCTCAGGCACGCCTGACGGCGCTGCCGCTCCCGGCACACCAACTGCCGCAGCCACCGCGAGTGCGAAACGTTCGATCTCCCGACTGGTGAGCGCCAACCGATGATCGGCCATGCCGCCTGTCAGAGACGGCGCCGGTTCCACGACATAGAGGCGATTCATCCCGCTGTGTTCAGCGGCTTCGCCTTCAGCGGCGCGTCGGCGCGAGGCAAAATCGCGCGCATAGCGGACGCTGCCGGGTCCCACCGCCAGAAAGTCCGAATCGAGCGAAAGCACGATGTCCGCCTGGTCGAAGCCATAGACCAGGTTGGCAGCCTCACCGAATGCGAGCCGTGATCCTTCACGCGCAGAATCCCGATTTACCGGCTCATACTGATGCCACTTCGCCTCGGGAAACTGCGTCAGCAAGCGTCGCATCTGCCCTGCCAACGTGGGCGAGGTAACCGTCTCGCTGAGAATTCGCAATCCGGCGCCTTGTTGCGTCAGGAACCGTTGCCGCTCACGCCCGACAGCACCCAGGAACCCAACCCAACTGCCGATCTTCCCCCGCCGTACAACAACCCTGGAACGCTCCGGGTCGTACAGCGAAAGGATCGATGCCTGGGTGAATGCATCAGTCCCCCCGAGGCTTGCCGGATGCTCCGGGTTCCCTTCGATCTTCGTGGGCCGCCCCATATGGCTCTCAACAAGGACGCCGCTCGCAAAACCCCCCAGGGGGATGGCGGTCGCGAAGTAGCGCGGCTTGCCGGGAACAACATCCTCTGGAGCATCCACATAGGGAACAATCTTCTCGGGAGGCTGTTTGGTGCACGCGGTGACCCCGGCCAAGCCGAGTGACGCACCGGCAAGCTGCAAGAGTCGTCGCCGGCTGACGGATTCCTTATCTCCAAATACCGAAGGAGCAAATTCGTTCTCCAGGTAATCCCGGAACTCCGGCGCGGCTGCAGCCTCTTCCAGGCTTCGCCAGTACTCACGCCCTCGCTTTCCGGCCAGCTTCTCTCTGACACTGGCGAGGTCGATAGCGGTGCGTTGTATGTTCTCATTCATCGGTGGCAGATGGAGCAATCCGTGAGTCGTTGAATCTCATACTCGGCGACCAACTTCGAACCAAGGGCCCTCTGGTCCGGTGGAGAAGTCCATTCCATGTTGAACACCTCTTCACGCGGCCGGACGAACAACTCGGGCTGCCGATGGCAGTCCAGACACCACTGCATATGGAGGGTCTCCTCTTTCCACATCAGCGGCATCTGATCGACCCGGCCGTGACAGGTCGCACAGCCGATTCCCTTCCTCACGTGGATACTGTGATCAAAGTAAACAAAGCTCGGAAGATCATGCACTCGCCACCACTCCAGTGGCTGCTGGTTCCTGAAGCTGGCGCGAACCGGTTCCAGCATCGGACTGTCAGCCCAGATTTGGGAGTGACAGCTCATACATGTTTCAGTTGGTGGCATCCCGGCGTAAGCCGACTCCTCCACCGATGTGTGGCAGTACCGGCAATCGATGCCGAGACCGCTCACGTGGTGTTTATGACTGAATGGAACGGGTTGCTCCAGCGCTACACCCACCCCGGTTCGATACGGCGAGCTGTTGACACCGTAGATAACCCACAACATTCCAACCAGGAGGAATATAGCGCCAAAGATGCTCAGCCGAGATAGAGTATTCGTACTTGGATGAAAGATTT
>CAYLSS010000549.1:0-4113 GCA_964385765.1 uncultured Solibacteraceae bacterium | reverse complement strand
GCTTGGTGGGAATCTCGATGACCTGCTCGGGGTGGCGCAGACCCCATTCGATGACGATCAACGGCTCCGCGATTTCGCGGACTTCAGCGGACAAACTCCGCCACTAGCCGAAGCCGATTGCTGCCTTCATTGTAGGAATCGAGTTTCAATTGAGTCAAGGAGGCGATTTGCGACATCGAAGCGGTTGGCGGATGTTCTTCTATACTGAAAAATGAAGCAAGGAGGATTCCCTGAACGTGCTGTTGCTCCGATTATTGCTCATCGCCGGTACTTTGCTTGCGCTTGGCTCCTGCCTTGGCGGCAACCAGAAGGAGCGTGTCCAGCGATTCCTCGAGCTCGGCGATAGCTACCACGACAAGGGCCAGTACAATGAAGCCTCGATTATGTATCGGAAGGCGCTCCAGCAGGACCGCCGGTCTCCAGAGGCGTGGTACAAACTGGCTCTCAATGCGATGAAGGAGCAGAAATACGACCTCGCGGGGCAAGCTCTTAGGCGGGTTGTCGAACTCGATCCCGATAACCTCGATGCATTCCGGTACCTGGCCGAGTTCCATCTTGCTTCACTCGAGGCGCCACTACCGTTACAGCCCAGGCTGTTGCTCGAGAACCTGATGAGAATCATCGAGAAGGCCGAGGTGAGACATCCCGAGGCGTTTGAGGTGCTCTACGTCAAGGGCCGCGTATTACGGTATCAAGGTGAGATCGACAATGCGATCAGGATGCTGAGAAGGGCGCAAGAAGCCAATCCCTCGGACTTTGGGGTCAACTTCGCCCTGGTCACGATGTTGATGGAGCAAGAACAGTATCAGGAGGCCGAAGTGCTGGCTCGTGCGCTGCTTGAACAAGAGGAGCCAGACTCCAAGGCCTTCGATCTGATGTATATGCTCCGAATCCGTCAGGGCGATTACGATGAGGCGCGCGAATTGCTCGAGGAGAAGTGTGAGCGCTACCCCGAGGTAGCCAAGAACTGGATTCTCCTGGCGGATTTCTATCGTGGGACTGGGAGACAGAAGAAGATGGAGGACACCCTCCATTACTTGTTGGACAGGCCGGATACCTTCCCCACAGGGCATCACACGGTGGGTGTGTACTACCTTCTTTCCAAGCAGCCGGAAATCGCCCTCCAATATTTCAGCGATGGATTGGCGGCAAACCCGGAGCAAGCCGCTCTCTACCGGCAGGGATTGATTCGGGCTCACCTCGCACAGGGGAAGATAGAAGATGCCGCACGAGAGCTCGACGCTCTTCTAGACGTCGATCCCGAGAATCCGGCCGCAGTCGGTCTTCGGGGGATGATCGCCTTGCAATCGAATGACCCCGAGCGATTGCCAGATGCGATTGCGGATCTTGAAAGGGCTGTCAGTCGCGCACCGGAGAGCTACCTGTTCCGGTATTATCTTGCGCGGGCCCACTTGGCTGCCGGTGACCGTATGAGCGCGGAATTGCAGTTGCGCGAGGCGCTCATGCTCAACGAGGATTTTCTACCGGCGAGGCATAGTCTCCTTGAGGTCCACCTGGCCAACGGCGAATTCGGTGAGGCTGAGGTGGCGGCCCGGGCGATTCTTGATGAA
Source organism: uncultured Solibacteraceae bacterium (assembly GCA_964385765.1). GTDB lineage: Bacteria > Acidobacteriota > Terriglobia > Bryobacterales > Bryobacteraceae > CAWELS01. The sequence goes on along the minus strand of CAYLSS010000549.1, from coordinate 2,542 downwards.
CGCCCCTTGGACAGGGCCAGCCGGCTAGGGCTCTGCTCTGCTTTGATCGGACTCGGCGAGCATGAACGGGCGCGCGGGCAGATAAACCTGCTCCGAGAGCAAAAGGTCGATCCGGCGCTCATCGCTTTTCACATGGGGCGGATCGAGCTGGCGGAGGGCAATCACACGGCCGCGGAGCGCGAGTTTCGGGCGGCGCTGGCCGCGAATCCCCAACATGCGCCGGCAGCACGAGCGCTGTTTGAATTGCAGATGGATCGCAAGAAGTTCGATGATGCCGAGAGGCTGATCAAAAGCCAGATGAATGAGGCGTCGGCGCCGGATGATCTACAGGTTCTGCTGGCCCGAGTGGCGGTCTCTCGAGGAGAGATGGGACGGGCGGAGGGAATTCTCAACCAAGTCCTTAGCGCTAATCCTGAGCACCCGACAGCTAACCTGCATCTGGGAAACGTGCTGATGATGAATGGCCGGACGAGCGAGGCTGGCGCTCATTTTCGAAGGGTGATCGACGGCGGCGGCAAGGATCCGCGGGCCTTTTTTGGCTATGGTACCGTGCTGTTGACCGAGGGCAGGTATGCCGAGGCGCAGGAAGCGTTGCAGCAGGCTGTCGATCTGGCGCCTGACTATGCTGAAGCGCTCAACAACCTGGCGTGGGCGCTCGCCGAAGGTGGCGGCGACCTCGATCTGGCCCTTACCTACGCGCAACGAGCGGTCGCCCGTCAGCCGGAAAATCCTGATTTCTCCGACACGCTTGCCTACGTCTACCTCAAAAAGAACTTGAACCGCGATGCGGTGAAAGTGCTCGAGAAACTGGTGAGACAGCATCCGGAGCGGGGGATGTTCCGTTATCACCTCGGTCTGGCCTACTACCAGGAGGGGAACGTCGACGATGCGCGCAGGGAACTCCAGGCCGCGCAGACGAGTCAAATGTCGCCGGATACGCGGCAGGCTGTCGCCAGGCTGCTCAGCGAGATCGAGGGATGACGGCAACTGTTTCTTTTCGGGATTCTGCCGATGAGAGTCGTGACGAATGAGTTCCTGCCGATGGCGCGCGGGCCGAGAGGCAGGGGCTGCGAATGCCACGACGACGAGAGTCGCGCAACGGGTGTTATCCTGGAAGTGGCTCACAAAGGGGGAACGGTTTTGGACGAACACCTGAAGGAGTTGATGCAAGAGCTCGGCAACGCAATTAATGAGTCGCTTTCCGACTCGGAGCGGATTGCGTCGGCAATCGGTGAGATCAAGCGATCCGGATACGATGTCTTTCTCGTACTCGAGGCCACCATCGGCTTCAACAAGCGTAGCGAGAGTGACGAGGAGCTCGAAGGTGAGGTGGAAGGCAACCGACCCTCGGACAGGATGTTCGAGTCCGCCCAGAATATCCGCTGGACGTCGCAGGATCACAAGTTTTTGAGGGCCCTGAAGATTTCGGTGGATGACGAGGACTAGCGGAGTAGTTCCCGGTATATTCCCGCAGTCAAATGGACGGAGTGTTGCCACCGAAACTCGCGAACACGCCGTATTCCAGCCTCGCGTAGTCTTGCGCTGAGATCTTCATCTTCCGCTAGCGAACGCAGCCCTGCGGCCAGTTCATCTTCATCCATCGGATCGACGTAAAGCGCCGCGTCGCCTCCCACTTCCGGCATCGCGGAACGACTCGAAGTCAACACGGGCACTCCCCAGGCCATGGCTTCCAGCACAGGCATCCCGAAGCCTTCGTCAAGCGAGGGGAAAGCGAAAATGCGGGCTTGGGCGAAAAGGCGGCTTAAGACCGGAGGGGGGACGTAGCCCGGCACGTCAATGCGGTCACGCGACGGACTGCGCCTGATTTCCTCGAATGCTTCCTGAGCGTCGTAACCAGCAGCCCCGGCGAGGACCATGCGCCACGGCGGCGGCAAGACGCGAAAGGCCCGAACGAGCCGGGCGGTGTTCTTGCGCCTTTGTATCGCTCCCACGGTAAGCACCAGTTTCTTTCGCGCAGCGGCCGGCGGCACGGAGTCCGGTGGATGGACTCCATGCGGCACAATCCGGACGCGCTCTGGTTCCACGTTGAGGAGATCTTCAACCTGATGCCCGGTGAAGCGTGACACGGCGATGACGCGGTGGGCCCGGGCCGCCGCCTCGCGGGCCTGTTCGGAAAAACGCCGCCGGAATTCAGGCGTTGAGTAGTCGCCGGTCATCACGAAGAGGTCGTGAAACGTGGTCACGAGGCGACGGTAATGGGCCGCGGGAAGACGCTGGTTCAACCCGTGAAACAGGTCGATCCGGCCGATGCTCCGGTTTTCCCAGAGGATTCTCCGGCGGCAATTGGGCGGGGTGGCCTGCCGGAGGGAGCGCAGAAAGCGGTGGGGACGATAAGCAAGGACGATCTTGCTGTAGGGGAATTCGCGGGCAATCCCGGACATGATCTCCGCTGAGTAAACACCAACGCCGGTTGGTTCGGTTTCAGCCGAGTAGGTGGCGTCCAGAGCGATGCGCAACCGATGAATGCTCCAGGCGCGCGGAGACTTCCGGTCGCTGGGTCTCGCGAGCGCTTGGATCATTC